>NZ_JBGLYN010000019.1:0-85766 GCF_047304045.1 Variovorax sp. Varisp85 | reverse complement strand
GCCGATCTTGCCGGCGATGCCCAGGTTCAGCCCCGGCTGGATCGACGTCGCCAGGCCGGCGGCATTCCGGGTGGCCAACGCCTGGGTCAGCGCCAGGATGTTCGTCTTGTTCAGGCTGGAATTGGTGCCGATGACCGCATTGTTGCCCAGCGCGCTCTGCCACTGCACGCCGAAGTTCGCGGCCTTGTTGGCGCTGACCTCGACGATGAGCGCCTCGATCATGACCTGGGCGCGGCGCCCGTCGAGCCGGTCGATCACCGCGCGCATCTGGCGGTATTGCGGCTCGGGCGCCGTGATGATCAGCGAGTTGGTCGACGGGTCGGCCTGGATCTGGCCGCCGGTGGAGGGCTGGTTGGCGTTGTTGAGCGGGGCGTTGGCCGCGGCCGAGCCGCCGCCCTGGTTGTTGTTCAGGTTCACCTGCATGGCCTGCGGCGCGCTCTGTTGCGGCACGGCACCGCCGCCTGCGCCACCGGCTGCGCCCGGCGTGGTGCTCTGCTGGTTCGCCGCCATCGCGGCGCGCAGAGTGGCTGCCAGCCGCACCGCATCGGCGTTCTTCAGGTAGACCACGTAGATGTTGCCGGCCGCGCCGTTGCTGCTTTCGCTGGGCGCGCGGTCGAGCTTGTCGACCAGCGTGCGCACCAGCGCCACGCGCGCCGGATTGGCCGCGCGCAGGATCAATGAGTTGCTGCGCGGATCGGCCAGCAGCGTGGTGCGGAACGAGGCATCCGTCGCCCCGGGTGCTGCGCCGCCCGGGGCGGCGGCACTGCCGCCGTCGACCAGGCGCTGCACCAGCGGCACCATGTCGGTGGCGACCGAGTGCTTGAGCTGGATGACTTCGATGTCGGACGCGTTCGGCACGTCGAGCGAGGCGATGATGCGCGCCAGCCGGCGCATGTTGTCGGCGTAGTCGGTGATCACGAGCGAGTTGTTGCCCGGGTTCACGTTGATGGTGTTGTTCGGCGGAATCAGCGGGCGCAGCACCGGCAGCAGGTTGTTCGGCGACTCGTAGTTGAGGCGGAAGATCTGCGTGACGATCTGGTTGCTGCCGCTCGACGCGGTGGCGCTGATGGAGGTGTTGACGGTGCTGCTCTGCAGCTTGGCGCTGGCCTCGGGCACCACCTTGTAGAGGCCGTCGGCTTCCACCAACGCGAAGCCCCGCAGGCGCAGCGCCGCGGCAAACTGGTCGAAGGCGGCGGCCGGCTGGATCGCGCGGTCGGTGACGAGGTTCATCGTGCCCTTGACGCGCGGGTCGACCACCACGTCGCGGCCGGTGACCACCGCCATGGTGCGGGCCACGGCCTCGATGTCGGCATTGGAGAAGTTCAGCGTGATCGGCCCGCCGCGAACAGGCGCCACTGCAGCGTCTGTCGATGCGGATGTCTCCGGCGACCGTGTCTCGGCAACGGTCTGCAGCGTGACCCGCAGCGAATTGCCTCGTATCTCTGCCTTGTACGGCGTCGGCTGCCTGAGATTCAATACCACCCGGCTGCGCTCGCCTGCCTGAACCACATTGATCGAGCGCAGGTTGGGTTGATTCACTTCGATGGCCGCACGTCCGACATCGCTTGCGACGCCGGGGAAATCCAGTGCGATGCGCGCGGGGCTCTGGACTGAAAACCCGCTGGGCACGGCGGCGAGCGATTGCGCCAGATCGATCTGGATCACCTCGACGCCCTGTTGGATGGAGGCTGCAACCGCCTTGATCGAATTTTGCGCACAGGCGGCGCTGAACGTGCCGGCGGCAAGCAGGCTCAAGCACACGGCGCGAACGCAGCGCGCAATGACGATCGACCTCCTCATGCGCCAGCGCCGAGACAACTTGTTGTTGTCCTGCAATCGAGAAGGGAAGGGGCGCATCGCGTGCGCAGAGTCTTCCACTTGTGCGTGGTTCGTTTCAGATCGAATGGCCGAGCACCATCACGGCATACGGTTCAACCGACAGCGTAAGCCTGCTCAGGCCGAGCGAGGTCGAACCCTTGGTCAGTGCGACGGACGGGGGATTCATCGTGGCACGCGGCAAGCGCACGGGAAAAGGGAGCAGCATGAGATACGCGTCAACGGCGGTTTAAATTTGGATGTCGATCACACGCCGCTGCGGCTTCGTCGACCCTCAAGAGTCGCGTTCGCATTCACTGCCCGTCCTCGCCCACAAAAGATGCGGTTCTTCCGGCGACGAGGGCACATGTGTCATTCGGTAACTTTGCGCGCCGATTGTCTGCCAAAACGTGTACTTTGCGCCAGCCATGAAAAATGGAATTCAGATACTCAGCTTTCAGGGTAATTGCCGAGGGCACAGAATGGCAGACCGCCCGTTTCGATGTCGATGACGCTCACTTCCTCCGTCCCCGTACAGCCCACGCTGCGGCTCGCGTTCGCGCTGTCGATGGGCGCGGCGGTGTCGCTCGGCATCACTCGCATTGCATATGCGCTGCAGGAGACGTCATGACCGGGTTTGCCTTGTTCGAGACTTCCATCGGCATGTGCGCCTTGGCCTGGGGACCGCGCGGACTGGTCGGCGTGCAACTGCCTGCCGACAAGGGCGAGGCAGCCACGCGGGCGCGGATGAAGCAACGCTTCCCTGAACTGAGCGAAGGGCCGCCGAGCGAGGCGGCGCAACGCGCCATCACCGCCATCCAGGGCCTGCTGCAAGGCGTGCACGACGACCTGGGCCACATCGAACTCGACATGCGCGGCGTGTCTGAGTTTCACCAGCGCATCTACGCGATCGCACGGCGCATTCCACCTGGGCAGACGCGCACCTATGGCGAGATCGCCGAGGAGCTGGGCGACAAGGGCCTGTCGCGTGCCGTGGGCCAGGCCATGGGCCACAACCCGTTCGCGCCGGTGGTGCCTTGCCATCGGGTTCTGGCGGCGGGCAACAAGCCCGGCGGCTTCTCGGCCGGCGGCGGCGCGCTGACCAAGCTGCGCATGCTCGACATCGAGGATGCGCGGCCTAACGGGATGGCTTCGCTTTTTTAGCGGCGCTTCCCCGCAGCTCAGGTGACCGGCACCGGCAACCGATGCAGCCCCGCAATGCGCGACGCGAAGATGATCGCCGCCTGCAGCACGAACCCTGCGAGCGCCAGCAGCAGGCAGGCCGGCTCGCCCCAGGCGGCCCCGACCACGCCGCCCAGTGCTGCGCCGATGGGCCGCGCCCCCGCATTGATCGTGAGGAACACGGCCGACACCCGGCCCAGCATCGTCGCTGCCGTCACGCTCTGGCGCAGCGTGGTCGTGGTAATGACCCACACCATCGGACCCGCGCCGAACAGAAAGAACGAGAGCGCGGCCAGCGCGGCGGTCGGTACGACGAGCGTGGCCGCCATCGCCGCCGCTGCAACAACCGCGACCGCGGGCCCGACCTGGATCGCGCGGCCGAACGCCAGGCACGCCACTGCGCGCGGCGTCAGCAGCGCGCCGACGACCATGCCCGCGCCATACATCGCCAGCGTGAGGCCGACCGCCTGCGCGCCCAGGCCAAGCACCCGCACCGCATAGGGCACGTAGCCGGCCTGCAGCACGAACCACGAGATGTTGAAGACCGCGCCGGTCATCAGCATCGGGCGCAGCATCTCGTGCCGCCAGACGAAGCGCGCGCCATCGCGCACCTCGAGCAGCGGATGCCGTCCGGAGGCGGGTGCGCGGGGCACCTCGCCCAATCGCAGCAGCAGGCCCACGGCCGCCACTGACAGCACCGCAGCCAGAACGAACGCGGCAGACGCACCGGCCCACGCCACCAGTGAGCCCGCGAGCGCGGGGCCGGCGGTGAATGCTGCGCTGCGCGCCAGTTCGAGCCGTCCGTTGGCCACGGCCAGCGCCTCACGCGGCACGAGTGCCGGCACCAGCGCGGGCGCCGCGACGCTGAAGCCCACGGTGCCCACCGCGCCCAGGAAACCAAGCGCGGCCAGCCAGCCGATGCTGAGCTTCGACGCGAACACCATCGCCAGCAACACGAGCAGCGACACCGCCCGCAGCCCCTCGGCCCAGACCATCAGCTGCCGCCGCGACATGCGGTCCGCGAGCAGGCCCATGGGCATCGAGACCAGCAGGAAGGGCAGTGTCTGCACCGCCGCGAGAAAGCCGATTTCGCCCGGCCCTGCGCCGAGCGCCAGCACGGCAACCAGTGGCACGGCCGCAAGGCTCAGTTGCTCGGCGGACTGCGCGGCAAGGTTGGACCAGGCCAGGTTCTGGAAGGAGGGGGGAAGGAATGTAGGGGGCATGCACTCATCTTGCGAGCGGCGAGCTCGTGGCGCCGGCCGTTTCCGGACGCACGAGCATCCGCCGCACGCCGATCGACTACGCGCCCTGGGCCTGCATCTCCACGAACCATTCGGCCATGTACGCCGCTTCCGGCGCGGCATCGGGCGCCAGGCCGTAGTAGTACCGCTCCAGCGGCATGCGCAGCGTGGGCAGCGGCGACTGCAGGCGGCCCGAGGCCAGGTCGTGCGCCACCAGCGATGTCGGCGCCAGCGCAATGCCAAGCCCATCGACCGCGGCCTGCAGCACGAAGTGCAGGTGGTCGAACTGCAGCCGGCCCGCCGGCCGCGCGCGCGGCGCGCCGACCTGCTTCCTCCAGTCGTCCCAGTCGTCCTTGCGGGTCCTGGCCGACAGCAGCACGTGTGAGGCGAGCGCGCGCAGGTCGTCCAACGGATGGGCCTTGAACAGCGAGGGCGCACCGACCACCAGCACCTCGTCTTCGAGAAAGGGCTGCACCCCCATCGAGGACGGCCAGCCTTCCAGGCCGCGACGCACCGCGATGTCGAAGCTGCCGACGGCCTGTTCGGGCATGACGGTGCTGGTGACGACTTGCGGCTCGATGTCGGGGTGGCGCTCGACGAAGGAGGGCAGGCGTGGAATGAGCCAGCGCACCGCGAAAGAAGGGCGCACGTTGATCCGCACCGCGCGGGCCGCCTCCCGCGACTGCAGCGCCCGCGCCGCCGCGCCGATCTGTGCAAGCGCTGGCTCCACCTCCGCGAAGAACTGCTGTCCCTCGGCAGTCAGCGCCACCTGCCGGATGCGGCGCTCGAACAGCGAGATGCCAAGGAACTCCTCCAGGCTCTTGATCTGCCGGCTCACCGCGCTGTGCGTGACGTGCAGCTCGAGCGCCGCACGCGTGAAGCTCAGGTGACGTGCCGCGGCGGTAAAGGCGCGCACGGCGTTGAGGGGAGGCTCTCGAAGCGGCATGCGTGCAATTTTCTCACGCATGACGGGCGTTAATGTCGTTTGTCGGCGGGGCAGGCGGCGGCGCACCATCAGCGCTCGATGTCTCGCACCCGACCCGCTTCCAGCCCCACGTCCACCGACCTGAATTCCCGCCACGCGGCGATGGCTCTCGGCCTTTCACTGCCGGCCGACGTGGTGCTCTACCTGCTGCTGCCGATGTACGCCAGCCAGTTCGGCGTGACGCTTGCCGAGACCGGCATGCTGCTCGCGGCCAACCGCCTGGTGCGCATCGCCGGCTATGGTTTCGTCGCGCGCTTCTACGCCCGCAACGGCGACCGGCTGACCTGCACCATTGCGGTGGTGGCGGCTGCCGTGTGCGGCTTGGGCTACGCCACGCTTTCGGGCTTCTGGGCGCTGCTGCCGCTGCGGCTGATGTGGGGCCTGTGCTTCGCGGCGCTGAACCTGTCGACGCAGGCGCTGGCCACGGCCGACCCGGTGGGTGCCGCGCGGCGCAACGGGCGTTCGCGCGCCTTCATTGCGGTGGGGCCGGTGCTCGCGCTGCCGCTGGGCGCGTTGCTGGCGCACTGGACGGGGCCGCGCGCGATCTTCGGCATCCTCGCGGTGTTCTCGCTGCTTGCGTGGTGCGTCACGCGGCGGCTTCCGGCGGCGCCGCATCCCGTGACCAGGCCGGCGAAGCGCTTCAAGCTGCCCAACAGCCTGGACGGCTGGTCGTTCATGGAAGGGCTGACGCTCGACGGGCTCTTCATCGTCGGCCTCTCTTACCTGGGCAAGGACCTGCTGCCGGGCGGCGCCGTGATCGTGGCCGGCGTACTGATGGCGTTGCGCTACCTCGCGGAGATTCTGCTGAGCCCGGTGGGCGGGCGCATGGCAGAGCATTTCGGCGCCGAGCGCTTGCTTGTGAGCCTGTCGCTCGTCACCGCCATCGCGCTCGTGGGCTTCGGCCTCGGCTGGCTGTGGAGCTGCGCGGCGCTGATCGTGGTGCTGCGCGCCCTGCAGCTGCCGCTGTTGCCGCCCATCGTGGCCCGCCGCACGCCGGGGCCGGAGCGTTTGCAGGCGCTGGCGGCCCGCTCCGTGTGGCGCGACATCGGCGCCGGCACCGGGCCGCTGATCGCGGGCCTGCTGCTGCCGGTCGCGTCGCCGCCGTGGATCTATGGCGTGGCTGCCTCGCTGCTCGCGCTGATGGCGCTGGCCTGCGGCTGGAGTGCATCGCCACCTGAAGCCGAAGCCGCGCGCACGGCCGGTTGACCGGCCACATGCCTCCTTCAGGAATCATCGCCATGACCACACTGCTACTCCATCGACGTTCGCCCAAGAAAAAGCCCGCATCAGCGGGCTTCCTGGAGCGGTCTGCACCGACAGAATCAACGCACCCAGTGGCAAACACGGTGGTGATGACGTGCATCCCACTTGCACACCTTGTGCTTCTTGGGGTGGTACGGCGCTGCCGAGGCGATGCTCGGTGCCAGCATGGCGAGGCCGGCGAACGCGAGGATGCTGGAGAGGATGAGCTGCTTGGTCTTCATGGGGTTCTTTCTAAGCAAAGACATCGAAGAAATGCGTCATTCAACGGGCGCTCTTGAAAAACGATCAGAGTTCACATTCGGATGACGTTTTGTACGAACTAGGCGTGAAAAATCGCACAGATCAATGGGACCGAAATGTTGGGGCTAACCCGTATCAGGCCTGCCCGGGCAGCGCCGCCTGCTCCGTGCGCGCGTCGTGCCCGATGATCAGCACCAGCCCGAACGCCACCGCAGACAGCAGCGCCAGAAAGATCACCGCGTAGATGTCGTTGCCCATCCTGTCTTTCAGCGCGCCGAAGATCGTCGGGCCGATATAGCCGCCCAGGTTGCCGATGGAGTTGATCCACGCAATGCCCGCCGCAGCCGCCGTACCGCTCAGGATGGCGGTGGGCAGGGTCCAGAAGGTGGGCAGTGCGCTGAAGATGCCGAAGGCGGCGAGCGTCACGGCGGCCATCTTCGGAATGGGCGCGCTGGTCTGGGCGGCCAGCACCAGGCCGATGAAGATGCAGGCCAGCGGAATCAGCAGGAACCACTTGCGTTCCTTGCGCGCGTCGGAGGCACGCGTCCAGAACAGCATGGCGATGGCGCCGACCAGGTACGGGAAGGCGTTGATGAAGCCGATCTCCACGTTGCTCAGCCCGCCGAAGCCCTTGATGATCTGCGGCAGGAAGAAGCTCAGGCCGTACAGCGGCACGGTGATGCCCATGTAGACGAAGCCCAGCCCGATCACGCGCGGGTTCAGCAGCGACTGCTTCCACGAGATCGGGTTGATCGCCTCGCGGTTGCGGCGCTCCGTGTCGAGTGTCTGTTCCAGCCAGCTGTGCTCTTCCTTGGTGAGCCACTTGGCATCCTTCGGGCCGTCGGGCAGGTACATCAGCACGAAGAAGGTCAGGATCAGCGAAGGAAGCGCCTCCAGGATGAACAGCCACTGCCAGCCATGCATGCCGCCGATGCCGTCCATGTTCAGGATGTAGCCCGAGATCGGCGAGCCGATCACGGTCGAGATCGGAATGGCGAACATGAACCAGCCGACGATGCGCGCGCGGTACGCCGCCGGGAACCACAGCGTGATGTAGAAGATGACGCCCGGAAAGAAGCCGGCCTCCGCAATGCCCAGCAGGAATCGCACGATGTTGAAGCTGGTCGAGCCGCCCACCCATGCCTGGGCCGCCGAGAGGATGCCCCAGCTGAACATGATGCGGGCGATCCAGCGGCGCGCGCCGAAACGCTCCAGCGCCAGGTTGCTTGGCACCTCGAACAGGAAGTAGGCCAGGAAGAAGATGCCAGCCGCGCTGCCGAACACGGCGGCGGTGAAGCCCAGGTCCTTGGACATGGCCGCGCCTGCAAAGCCGAGGTTCACGCGATCGAGGTAGGCGATGAAGTAGCTGATCATCAGCAGCGGCAGGAGCCGCCAGCTGATCTTGGAGATGGCTCTTTGTTCGACGGTATTCATGGGTGTCTCCGGTGTTGGATGGTTTTATGGAGCTGGTCGGGAAGGGGGAAGGGCGGGCATTGCCGCCGGGGTGTCAAGGCTGCTGTTCCTGCTGCTTTTGCTGCGCCCTCATGATCTGGTGCCGCTGCCAGTAGTGCCCGGTGGCGGCCTTGAAGTTTTCCTTCTGCTTGCCCAGGCCCGCGAGCTTCACCTTGGTGGTGCGCGCGCCCAGCATGCCCTTGTCGTGGTGGGTGACGATGAGCGTGTCGCCGAAGCTGCCGTCCTTGTAGGTCAGGCCCTTGACCTCGTCCCACGCGATCGTCGAGCCGCCGTCGGCACTGGGGTGCATGCCGGCATAGGTGATGTCGATGCGGTCGCCGTTCTTCAGCGCGAAGCCGACCGGTGGAAAGTGCCGCAGCACGATGGCACGCTCTTCCTCGGTGGCCGGCTCGTAGCGGTAGGCCAGGCTCAGCTCGTGGTTCTGCACGAAGCGCTGCTCGTAGTCGCTCCACAGGCGTTGCTCGATGGCGGGGGCGGTCTCGATGTCGTCGGCCCACGAGGCTTGCGGTGCGGTCGCGACGATGGCGCCGTAGGCGCTCTCGGGCACGTGGTGGCCGACGTTGCGCATGCGCTCCAGCAGCGGAGGGTGGCTGTCGTAGGGGTGCGGCACGTCGGCGGTCTTCATCGCCTCGATGAACGCTTCGGAGCTGGCGTAGGGCGGCAGGCCGTCCGCCACGAAGCGGGCGATGCCCAGTGCGCCGTCATGCTCGCGGTTCTGCGCGAACAGCTTGTGCTCGACGTCGTTGCGGTAGCTCGCATAGGCGGAGATCTTGATGAGCGACTGCACGATGGCCTGCGGCGCCGTGAGGCCGGCGGCCACGCGGTCGGCCTTGTATTCGCGCTCGCGGCTGTCTCGCGCCAGGGCGAACGCGAAGATCATGCGGTACAGCCGCAGCAGGTAGTGCGCCACGATGGTGAGGCCGCCGCTGCGCATCTTCCAGGTGTACTGGTCGAACTGCAGCAGCTTGGGGCCGAGCGCCGCGCTGCTGCGGGTGTCGCCGCCGCCCAGGTGTGCCAGCTCGTGCGCGAGCACCGCATCGGCCTCGGCCTGGTCGAGCACGCGCAGCAGCGGAAGGCTGACGAACAGCGTGCGGCCCTGCAGGGTGCGGCCCCTGACTTCGCACGGTGCCTCGGTCACGAAGAAATTGGTGTCGATGCCGGCCACGATCTGGTCGGGTGGCGCCGTCTTCACGCGGCCTGCCAGCTGGCGGATGCGCTCCCACAGGCGCGGTGCGTCCGCCTGCGCGATCAGCTCGCCCTCGATCTCGTTGCCCCAGGGCAGCTTCTTGAACAGCGTGTAGATCGCGTAGAACACCGCGGCCCCGGCCATGATGCCCGCCAGCGCGATCAGCTTGACGTAGTAGCTCTGCCAGAAATAGGCCGTGAGCCAGAACGACAGCCACACCAGCATCGCGCTTTGCAGCACGACCTCGAGCGCGCTCGACACCGTCATCAGCCGCCAGCCCGCGACGAAGCTGGCGTAGCGCAACCCGCGGTTGGCGAAGGCCAGCGCGCCCAGCACCAGCGCCGCCGCGAGCAGCGCAGCACCGAGCACGATGGTCCAGACAGCGGCGCGGTCGGCCCAGTGGAACTGCCATTGCATCGAGTAGGGGCTGCACACCTTGTCGTGGAAGTTCCTGTCTTCCGGCGCGGTGGCGTCGCAGGCCCTGGAAAGCGGATGGCTGCGATAGAAATCGGTGGCTTCGGCCTTGTCCTTGGACGAGAGCTGCGCATCGCCGGCGATGCGCTTCTCTATCGATTGCAGGAACGCCGCATCCTGCGAACGCAGCGCGTATTCGGTGAAGGCCAGCGTTGCCGCGGGAATGGCGAACAGTGACACGAGCGTGAGAACGAAAACGCGCAAGAGGTCTGCGTGGATCGTGCGGGCGAGGGCCATAAGAGTGATGCTCCTTCCTGGATAGCGGATGCTGTGAGTTGTTGTGGGGCGGTCCGGAAAGGCGATAGGGTAGCGGGTGCGGCGCGTGGAGTGAAGCCTGCTGCAGCGTCAAGCGGCGCGGGGCACCGACCAGCCGCCGAGCAAGGTTATGCCCTTTGCATTCTTCTGATTCGCGGGGTGCAGGTATAGCCTTGGCGATCATCCGTGGCCGCAAGCTTCGTCATCACTTCTTCTGTGCTTTCTTCCCATTTCAGGCTCGCGGCCATTCGAGCAATCGTTTCGAGGAGTCGCATCGCATGAGTGCTGGGTCAAACGGACAGATGCTGGCAGCCACGCTGCCTTCGGTAGTGGCGGAGCTCAACTACCTGAAGGCGGGCCAGGGCCGGCCCGTGAGCTACACCTTCGAGCCGCCGCCGGGCACGCCCTGGGTGGCTGGCGAACTGGAGCCGCGCCGCGTGACGATCCGCGATGGCCGCCCGCTGGTGGCGCTGAACGAACTGACGCTGGACCGCAGCGGCTTCACGCAGATTTCGCATCGCAGCGCGCTCGCCGATTTCTCGCGTGACGAAACGATCCGCGACATCTACTACCGCGAGTCCGAGGCCTTGCTGCGCGACCTCACCGGTGCCGAGAAGATCGTCGTGTTCGACCACACGCTGCGTGACAGCGCACAAGGCTCGCGCCGCACGGCCGAACTGCGCGAGCCGGTGCGTCGCGTGCACAACGATCAGACTTTCGTTTCCGCGCCGCGCCGCGTGCGCGACCATCTGCCCCCCGAAGAGGCCGAGGAACGCCTGAAGCAGCGCTTCGCGATCATCAACCTGTGGCGCCCGCTGGCCACGGTCGAGCGCTTGCCGCTTGCGCTGTGCGATACACGCTCCATTTCACTGCAAGACATGGTGCCGAGCGACCTCGTCTATCCGGACAAGGTCGGCGAAATCTATTCCTTCACCTGGAACCCGAACCACCGGTGGTACTGGTTCCCGCGCCTGCGGCCCGACGAGGCGCTGCTGCTGAAAATCTACGACTCGCGCGAAGACGGCGTGGCGCGCTTCACCGCGCACACCGCGTTCGAAGACCCGACCGGTTCGCGCGAGGCGCCGCCTCGCCGCAGCATCGAACTGCGCGCGCTGGTGTTCTGGCCCGCCGGCAAGTAAGTCGAAACCGTTCATCCGGGCGAAGTCTTCGCAGCCTCGCGCCTGCGCGATTCTTTGGCCAGGATTAGCTCTGGCCAGAAGCAGACCCCACGCCTGCAGCGATTGCCGTGCTTGACGACAATCGGTTCAATGCGTTCTTCCCCCTTCTTCAAGATGGCCCTGCTGCTGGGCCTGCTCTCGGCCATCGGGCCATTCGCCATCGACATGTACCTGCCGGCGCTGCCCGCCATCGGACAAAGCCTGCGCGCCGACATCGGCGCCGTGCAGATGAGCCTCACGGCCTTCTTCCTGTCGCTCGGCGCGGGCCAGCTGCTGTACGGGCCGATCTCCGACATGGTGGGCCGCAAGCCGCCGCTGTATGCGGGGCTGCTGCTGTTCGCGCTCGCCAGCGTGGGCTGCGCGATGGCGACCGACATCCAGACGCTGATCGTGCTGCGCTTCGTCCAGGGCCTGGGCGCCGCGGCCGGCATGGCGATCCCGCGTGCGGTGGTGCGCGACCTGCACACGGGCACCGATGCCGCACGGCTCATGTCGCTGCTGATGCTGGTGTTCAGCGTGTCGCCAATCCTCGCGCCGCTCGCGGGCAGCGCGGTGATCGCGGTTGCGGGCTGGCGCGGCGTGTTCTGGGCCGTGACCGTCGCGGCCGTCGCGGGCCTCGCGATGATGGTCAAGCTGCTCGACGAAACGCGCCCCGCCTCGGAACGCGTCGAGAGCAGCCTCGGCAGCGCGTTGTCAGCCTACTGGCTGCTGCTGCGCGACGCGCACTACCTCGGGCTGGTGTTCATCGGCAGCTTCGCGATGGCGGGCTTCTTCACCTACCTCGCGAATTCATCGTTCGTGATGATCGACCACTACGGCCTGTCGCCCGCGCTCTACAGCGTGGCCTTCGGCGTGAACGCGGCGGCCTTCATCGGGGCCTCGCAATTCACCGGCTCGCTGGGCGAGCGCTACGGGCTGGTCAATCTCGTGAAGTTCGGCGTGGTGTGCTGCGGTGTTGCAATGCTCGCGATGTTCGCCTACTTCGCGATGGGCGGCGACAGCCTCTGGGTGCTCATCGTGCTGTACTTCATCGCCTCGGGCTTCATGGGACTGGTGATCCCGACCACCGGCGTGCTGGCGCTCGAGAAGCACGGCGCGATCGCAGGCACCGCCTCGGCGCTGCTCGGTACGCTGCAGATGCTGACGGGCGCACTGGCGATGGCGGTGGTGGGCTTTTTCACCGACGGCCGGCCGCTGCCGATGGTGGCCGGCATGGCCGGTGGCGCGCTCATCGCACTGGTGCTGACCTGGCTCACGCTGGGCGGCGTGGGCTCCGAACAGGCGCGCAGGGCGCAGCGGGCCTGATGAACACGGTACGCGCAGGCGCCGGGCTCCCGGTGGCCGAAGACCACGACGATGCAGCCCGCAAACCCTTGGACGGGCTGGCCCTGCCGGAGCGCGGCTGGGCAATGCTGGTCATCATCCTCGGGCTGATCGTGGCGGTGCTCGACGGCACCATCGTCAACCTCGCACTGCCGGGCATCGCGCGTGAGCTGCAGGCCAGCCCGTCCCAGGCGATCTGGGTGGTCAATGCGTACCAGATCGCGACGCTGGTGATGCTGCTGCCGCTGGCTTCGCTGGGCGATCTCGTGGGCTACCGGCGCGTGTACCTCGTGGGCATGGCGGTGTTCGCGCTGTCGTCGCTGGCCGCCACGTTTGCCAATTCGCTCGGCACGCTGATCGCCGCACGTGCCTTCCAGGGGCTGGGCGCCGCCGGCATCATGAGCGTGAACGCGGCGCTGGTGCGGCTGACGTATCCGTCGGCGCAGCTGGGCAAGGGCATGGCCATCAACTCGCTGGTGGTCGCGACGTCTTCCGTGGCCGGGCCTTCGGTGGCTGCGGCCATCCTGTCGGTGGCCTCGTGGCCGTGGCTCTTCGCCATCAACGTGCCGCTGGGCATCGTCACCTTCGCGCTGGGCATGCGGGCGCTGCCGTTCAACCGCGTGGCGCCGGCTGCGGGGCTGCGGTTCTCGCCGGTCGACGTGGCGCTCAACGTGCTGATGTTCTCGCTCGTGTTCCTCGGTGTGGACCGGCTCGGCGTGCGCGAGGGGGCGGTGCAGGGCGCTGGCGGTTCGCAGGCCTCGGCCTGGGGCATCCTGCTGGCCGGGGTGGTGGTCGGCTTCATCTACCTGCAGCGCCAGCGCAGGCAGGCAGTGCCGCTGTTCCCCATCGACCTGCTGCGCATTCCGGTGTTCGCGCTGTCGATGGGCACCTCGGTCGCCGCGTTCTGCGCTCAGATGCTGGCCTACATCGCGCTGCCATTCCTGCTGCTGGACGTGTACGGGCGCAGCCACATCGAGGCCGGGCTGCTGATCACGGCATGGCCGCTGGCCATCGTGGTGATGGCGCCCATCGCCGGGCGCCTGATCGGCCGCTACCCCGACGGGCTGCTGGGCGGCATCGGGCTGGGCCTGCTGGCCAGCGGCCTGGCGCTGCTGGCGGCGCTGCCTGCGCACCCGGGCGATGCCGACATCGCCTGGCGCATGGCGCTGTGCGGGCTGGGCTTCGGACTGTTCCAGTCGCCCAACAACCACACCATCGTGACCTCTCCGCCCGCGCACCGCAGCGGCGCGGCCAGCGGCATGCTGGGCACGGCCCGGCTGACCGGGCAGACGCTGGGGGCGGTGGTGCTGGCGGGCGTCTTCAGTGTCTGGAGCCCGCACGGGGGGCATGGCCCGGTGGTGGCGCTGGTGCTGGCAGCCAGCTGTGCCGCGGTGGCGGCGGTTTTCAGCACCCTGCGCCTCAGGACGTAGGGCCGGGCGAGGGCGGTTAATTGGTTTCAATTCCAGGCCCCGGCGGCTGAATGAGTTAGGGTACTCACCTATGACGGAAGTACCTGACACCGTGGTCTGCCCGGGTTGCGATGCGGTCTACAGCCGCACGCCGCTGCAGCCGCGCGACGTGGCGCACTGTCCGCGCTGCGGCACCGAGCTCGACCGGCACCCCGGCCGGCAGGAGCGCCGCATTCTCCCGCTGACGGTGGCCTGCCTGATCATGTTCGCCATCGCAAACCTGTTTCCCATCGTCGAGATCGAGCTTCAGGGCCTGCGCAGCCAGACCACGCTGGCCGGCGCGGTGGTGGCGCTGGGCGCCGAGGGCATGTCGGTGGTGGCGCTGCTGGTGCTGGCCACGACCATTCTTTTTCCCTTCCTGCAGCTGTGCATCCTCGCGTACCTGCTGGTTCCGCTGAGTCGCGAGCGCCGGCCCGGGGGCTTCGCGCTGCTGGTGCGGCTGATGCAGTCGCTGCGGCCCTGGGGAATGATCGAAGTGTTCCTGCTCGGCGTGCTGGTGGCCATCGTCAAGCTCTCCAGCATGGCGACCGTGGTGCCGGGCGCGGCGCTGTGGGCCTTCATGGCGCTCACGGTCATGCTGACGGTGGTGCTGTCGTTCAACCCCGGCGCGTTCTGGGAAATGACGTTTCGACCGAAGGGCGAGGCGCAGGATGAAGGAGCGCCGGCATCATGAAGCTGTTCGCCTTCCCGTGGCCGCGCGGACCCCGCGAGGCCGACGATGCTCACGACCTCCACGACGAAGACGCGCATGTCCCCACCGCCGCCTCGCTCGGCCTCACGGCCTGCCCGCACTGCGCCGCCGTCTGGAAGGGGGCCCAAGAGGGCGAGGCCTGCGGCCGCTGCGGCACGCGCCTGTACACGCGCAAGCCGCAGAGCCTGAACCGCACCTGGGCCCTGCTGATCGCGGCGTGCATGATGTACATCCCGGCCAACCTGCTGCCGGTGATGATCACGCGCACGCTGTTCGGCACGCAGAACGACACCATCCTGAGCGGGGTGATCTATTTCTGGGTGTCGGGCGCCTACGGCCTCGCGGCCATCGTCTTCATCGCGAGTTTCCTGGTGCCGCTGTTCAAGCTGGCGGTGCTTTTCCTGCTCGTGGTGCTGGCGCAGCGCGGCAGTACCTGGCGCCGGCGCGAGCGGGCGAAGCTGTATCACATCATCGAGGTCATCGGCCGCTGGTCGATGCTCGACGTGTTCGTGGTGTCGCTGCTGACCGGGCTGGTGCAGATCCAGGGTTTCGCGGTCATCACCGCGGGCGTGGGCATCGCGGCCTTCGGGTCGGTGGTGGTGCTGACCATGCTGGCCTCGCTGAGCTTCGACCCGAAGCTCACGTGGGACAGCGAAGTGGCACAGGGACATGAAATCAGAGACGAGAAACCAGCATGAGTGAAGAAGACCAACCCCAGGACAAACCGACGCCCCCGCCCGCGCTGCCCAGGCCGCGCGTGGTGCGCCGGCGCGAATGGCTGCCCTCGCTGATCTGGCTGATTCCCATCGTGGCTGCGCTGGTCGGCATCACGCTGGTCGCACGCATCCTGCTGGAGCGCGGGCCCGAGGTGGTGCTGACCTTCAAGACGGCCGAGGGGCTGGAGGCCGGCAAGACCGCCGTGAAGTACAAGGACGTGCAGATCGGCCTCGTCACCCATCTGCGGCTGGCGCGCGACCGCTCGCACGTGCGCGTGCTGGTGCAGTTCAACAAGGACGCCAAGGGCTTCACCGCCGCGGACTCGCGCTTCTGGGTGGTGCGGCCCCGGCTCGACACCTCGGGCATCTCGGGGCTCAACACCTTGCTGTCGGGCGCTTACATCGGCGCCGACGCGGGCGTGTCGGAAGACACCGCGGGCGAGTTCACCGGGCTCGAAACCCCGCCCATCGTCACGCGCGACGACTCGGGCAAGCAGTTCCTGCTGCGCGCCAACGACGTGGGCTCGCTAGACGTGGGCTCGCCGGTGTACTTCAGGCGCATCAAGGTAGGGCAGGTGGCGGCCTACGAACTCGATGGCGATGGGCGCGGCGTGACCATGCGCGTCTTCGTGAACTCGCCCTACGACAAGTTCGTGGGCATGAACACGCGCTTCTGGCAGGCCAGCGGCATCGACGCGCAGCTCAGCGCCAGCGGCTTCACGCTGCGCACGCAGTCGCTGGCGACCATCCTGCTCGGCGGCATCGCCTTCCAGGCGCCCGACGACACGATGGGCCCGGTCGCGAAGGAGAATGCCGCCTTCGCGCTGGCGCAGGACGAAGCCGCCGCCATGAAGGAGCCCGACGGGCCTTCGCAACCGCTGCTGATGTACTTCAACCAGTCGCTGCGCGGCCTGACGCCGGGTGCGCCGGTGGATTTCCGCGGCGTGGTGATCGGCGAGGTCAAATCGATCGGCGTCGAGTTCGACCGTGCCGAGCGCGAGTTCCGCATGCCGGTGCTGGTGCAGGTCTACCCCGACCGGCTGCGCCGCCGCGCCGGCGAGAGCGGCACCGAATCGCGCGCCACCCAGCAGGAGCGGCTGCGCTTCCTGGCCGAGAAGGGCCTGCGCGCCCAGCTGCGCAACGGCAACCTGCTGACGGGGCAGGTCTACGTGGCGCTCGACTTCTTCCCGAAGGCGCCGCCGGTCAAGATCGACCTGACGAAGAATCCGGTCGAGCTGCCCACCGTGGCCAACAGCCTCGACGAGATTCAGTCGCAGGTGCAGGAAATCGCGACCAAGCTCAACAAGGTGCCGTATGAGCAGATCGCGGGCGACCTGCGCACCACGCTCGCGGCGCTCAACAAGACGCTGACGACCACCGAGCAGACGGTGAACCGCATCAACAACGACGTCACGCCCGAGCTGGCCGCGGCCATGAAGGACGTGCGCAAGACCGTGAGCTCGGCCGAGCGCACGCTGGCCGACGACTCGCCGCTGCAGCAGGACATGCGCCAGACGCTGCAGGAGCTGACGCGCGCCGCGGGCTCGGTGCGCGTGCTGACCGACTACCTCGAACGCCATCCCGAGTCGCTGCTGCGCGGCAAACCGGACGACAGGAAATGAAGAAGAACCTAGCCTTCCTCGCGCTGGCGGCCCTGCTCGCGGGCTGCGCCAGCAAGCCCGACAGCTACTACACGCTGGCCAGCCCGGTGGCCGCCGCCGAGGCTGCGCCTTCGACGCTCGGCAGCGCCGCGCCGCTCTACATCGAGCTCGCGCCCGTGGCCGTGCCCGAGCGCTTCGCGCGGCCGCAGATGGTGGTGCGCCAGCCCAACGGCAGCGTGCAGGTCGAGGTGCTGGAGCAGCACCGCTGGGCCTCTTCGTTCGAGAACGAGCTGCGCGATGCACTGGCCAGCGGCATCGCCGGGCGGCTCGGCGCGCTGGACGTGACCAAGGGCGGCCGGCAGGGCTCGCAGCCGGTGTGGCGCATCGCGGTGCAGCTGCGGCAGTTCGACGCGGTCGATGGCGGGCGCGTCGATGCCAGTTTCGGCTGGACGCTGCGGCGTTCGGACGAGGCACGCACGGTGGTGTGCCAGCTGGACCTCGGCGAGGCCGTGGGTACCGGGATGGACGCGGTGGCGCAAGGGGCGCAGCGCGTGGCGTCGGCGGCGGCCGCAGCGATGGCGCGCAGCGTGAATGCGGCGCGCGCGAATCCGTCGGCCACCGCCTGCGCGACGACCTGACCTCGTCTTTCTCCCTCCCCCTCCGGGGGACGGCTGGGGTTGGGGCGCGACGGCGGTCGATCGAGCATGGCGTATCGTGCGGGCAGCCCCCATCCCAACCTTCCCCCAGAGGGGGAAGGAGCAAAACGGAATCCAATCGACGGAGATCCCATGGCACAGATCGGCAAGGCTCCCTGCGACGACACGTTGATCCTGCATGGCGCGCGGGCGGAAGAGGGGACCTGTCCCGAGGCTTCCAAGCCCTGGGTGCTGGGCGCGGCTGTCGTGGGGTCGAGCATGGCCTTCATCGACGGCACGGTGGTCAACGTGGCGCTGCCGGCCATCCAGGCCGAGCTGCAGGCCACAGCGTTCCAGGCGCAATGGGTGGTCGAGTCGTATGCCTTGCTGCTGGCGGCACTGCTGCTCGTGGGCGGCGCACTGGGCGATCGCTATGGCCGGCGGCGCATCTTCGCGATCGGCGTCGGCATCTTCGCGCTCTCTTCGGTGGCCTGCGGGCTCGCGGCCACCGTGCAGCAGCTCATTGCCGCGCGGGCGGTGCAGGGCATCGGCGGCGCGCTGCTGGTGCCGGGCAGCCTGGCGCTGATCAGCGCGTCGTTTCCCGAGAAGGAGCGCGGCAAGGCCATCGGTACATGGTCAGGCTTCAGCGGCATCACGGCGGCGGTGGGGCCGGTGCTGGGCGGCTTCCTGGTCGATCACTTCTCGTGGACCTGGGCCTTTTTCATCAACGTACCGATGGCGCTGCTGGTGCTGTGGATCGTGTGGCGCCACGTGCCCGAGAGCCGCGGCGCATCGGCCACCGGCAGGCTGGACTTCTGGGGCGCGCTGCTGGCGACGGCCGGGCTTGGCGGCGTCGTCTATGCCTTCATCGAGGCGCCCACGCAAGGCTGGGGTTCGCCGGCCGTGCTCGGGGCGCTGGCCCTGGGTGTGCTGGGCAGCGCGGGCTTCATTGCCGCCGAGCGCAAGGTGCGCACGCCGATGCTGCCGCTGACCTTGCTGCGCATCGGCAACTTCAGCGGCGCGAATCTGCTGACCCTGCTGCTTTACGCGGCGCTGGGCGGCGGGCTGTACTTCTTCCCGCTCAACCTGATCCAGGTGCAGGGCTACTCGGCCACCGTGGCGGGCGCGGCGCTGCTGCCTTTCATCTTCACCATGTTCGCGCTCTCGCGCTGGGCCGGACAGTTGGTCGACCGCTTCGGGCCGCGTTTGCCGCTGGTCATCGGGCCTTCGATTGCGGCGGTCGGCTTTGCGCTCTTTGCCGTGCCGGGCGTCGGCGCGAGCTACTGGAGCGGCTTCCTGCCGGCGGTGGCGGTGCTTGGCTTCGGCATGACGGTGACGGTGGCGCCGTTGACCACCACCGTCATGAATGCGGTCGGGCCGGACCTGGCGGGCGTGGCTTCGGGCGTGAACAACGCCGTGTCGCGTGCGGCGGCGGTGCTGGCGATTGCGGTGTTCGGCGCAATCATGGCCTGGGCCTTCGACGTCGCGCTGGAAGAGCATCTGCGGGGCATGGGCGCTTCGGCGCAGGTGGCGGCTTTTCTCGAAGGCGAGCGCAGCAAGCTGGCGGGCGCGGCGCTGCCGCCGGGCGTGGATGCGGCCACGGCGGCAGCCCTCAAAAGGGCCGTGGCCGAATCCTTCGTGGCTGGCTTTCGCTGGGTGATGCTGCTGAGCGCGGGACTGGCCGTACTGAGCGCGGTGAGTGCCTGGCTGATGATCGGTGCGGTGCCTGCGGCCAGGCCGGCCACGGAGAAATAGCTAGGGCGGGTACGGAGGCGGGACTCGACGAAGTCCGTTACCTTCGTTGTGCGTTGGCGGAAGCGCCCGCGTGTTCCGCGTGGCCGCCAATGCACGCGGGGGAGCGACTCGAAAAACATAAGACAGAAGGGGGAGATGCCATGAGCAGAATCAGCGACGTGGCTCGGCGGGCAGGCGTTTCGAACAGCACCGTATCGAACGTGATGAACGGACGCATCGATCGCATGGCCAAGGAAACGCTGGCACGCGTCGAGGCCGCCATCCGCGATCTGAAATACCGGCCCAACACCTCGGCGCGGCAGCTCAAGACCGGGCACACGCCGCTGATCGGCCTGCTGGTGCCGTCGATGGCCAACCCCATGTACGGCTTCATCGCGCGCGAAGTCGAAACGCTGGCGCAGGAGCGCTACGGCTTCCGGATCATGATCGGCAACACCTACCGCGACGCCGCGAAGGAAGCGCATTTCTTCGAGGACCTGATGGCGCACGGCGTGCGCGGCGTGATCATCATCTCGTCGCTGCTCGACGAGCAGCACGTCGAGGCCGCCGCCGAGGGCGGGCTGGTGGTGGTCAGCTACGACCGGCGCGCCACGCCGGGCATGGCCTCGGTCATCGACCACGTGACCGTCGACAACTTCGAGACCTCGCGCCTCGCCACCCAGCACCTGATCGAGCAGGGACATCTGCGGCTGGCGTTCGTCACGCCCTCCGGACGCACCATGAGCCGCAGCGAAAAGGTCGACGGCTTCCTCGCTGCCGTCCGGACTGCGGGCCTCGAAGGCAGCGCCCAGGTGGTCGAAGGCCTGCCGGTCGACGAGTACGGCGATTCGATGATGAGCGAACTGGGCCGCACGCAGGCGGTGCTGATGGCGAAGTCGAAACAGCGCCCGACCGGCGTGATCGGCGTGAACGACCTGCTGGCCTTCGGCCTGATGGCGGGTTTTCGCGATGCCGGGCTTGCCGTGCCGCAGGACGTGTCGGTCATCGGCATCGACAACGTGTTTCTATCGACGCTGATGTATCCCGCCATGACTTCGGTGCGCGTGCCCGTACCCGAGATGGCGCAGGTGATGGTGGAGCGCGTGATGAACCGGCTGTCGGACCCGTCGCTGCCGGCGCAGGAGTTTGTCTTTGCGCCCACGCTGGTGGCACGCGATTCGGTCGCGGCGCCGCTGCGCGGAGAGTCGCCAGCCGGACAGGTGCTTTTTTCATGACCACGGTTTTCGTCAGCCATCCGCAGAGCAAGCTCGCGCACTATTTCGGCGACCGGGCCTCTGCCGCCTTGCAGGCCATCGCGCAGGTGCGCTTCAACCCCACGGACACCGATCTTTCGTCGGCCGACCTGGCCGAACGGGCGCGGGACTGCGACGCCATCGTTTCCTACCGCCAGACGGCGGGCGACGAGGCGCTGTTCGCCGCGCTGCCGCAGTTGAAAGCCTTCGTGCGCTGCGCCATCGACATCCGCAACATCGACGTGGCGTCGGCCAGCCGGCATGGTGTGCTGGTCACGCGGGCGAGCGCGGGGTTCGTTCCCGCGGTGGCCGAGTGGATCGTGGGCGCAATGATCGACCTGGGACGGCACATCAGCGCGTCGTCCGAGGGCTACCACGCAGGCCGGACCGTGGCATCGGCAATGGGTCGCGAACTGCGTGGCAGCACGCTGGGCGTGATCGGCTACGGGCAGATCGGCCGCTACCTGTGCGACATCGCGCTGGCGCTGGGCATGCGCATCGTCGTGCACGACCCGCACACCGCAACCGGCCGGGCCGAGTTCGCACAGGCGACGCTCGAAGCGCTGCTGGCGCAAGCCGACTTCGTGGCCTGCCTCGCAGCCGCCACCGGGGAGACCGAGAACATGATGAATGCCGCAGCCTTCGCAGCGATGCAGCCCCATGCCTTCTTCATCAATGCATCGCGCGGCGATCTCGTGGATGAAGACGCGCTGCTCGCTGCGCTCGATGCAGGAGTCATTGCCGGCTGCGCGCTGGACGTGGGCCGTGCACCCGATCAGATGCCGTCGCTGCGCGTGGCGGCGCACCCGCGCGTGATCGCCACGCCGCACATCGGCGGACTCACGCCGCCGGCCGTGGAGCACCAGGCCATGGAGACCGTGTCGCAGCTGGCGGAGATTTTCCAGGGCAGGGCACCGCAGGGCGCGGTCAATGCGGCCGAGGCATTCCGCTGGCGGCAAGCGTTCGGCGTGGGTGCCCGAGCCTCGATGGGAACTTCCCGCTGACAGGCGCCGCACGGGTTGACAAGGCCCTCCTGCCGATTTGATACTGAACTCTCTGGTTCATCATTCAAGCGAAGGAGATCCCATGCAAAAGATCGTTCCCTGCCTCTGGTTCGATGGCAACGGCGAAGACGCGCTGAATTTCTACACCGCGATCTTTCCGAACTCGCGCGTGACCGACAAGCTGCTCTGGGGCGACGTCAACCCCGCCAAGAAGGGCTCGGTGCTCACCGCAACCTTCGAACTCGAAGGGCAGGAGTTCATGGTGCTCAACGGAGGGCCGGAGTACAAGTTCACCCCCGCCATCTCGATGCTCGTGAAATGCGAGACCCAGGCGGAGGTCGACTACTACTGGGAGAAGCTGCTCGAAGGCGGCGGCCAGCCGGTGCAGTGTGGCTGGCTCACCGACCGCTACGGCGTGTCCTGGCAGGTCGCGCCCATGCCGATGATCCGCATGTTCCAGGACAAGGACCCGGCCAAGGCGGCCCGCGCAATGCAGGCGATGATGAAGATGGTCAAGCTCGACATCGCCACGGTGCAGAGGGCCTTCGACGGGGAGTGATCCGCCGCCGGCGGCTATACCAGCCGGCGGATTCCCTTCTTGCGCCACACCAGCTGGTAGTACGCGGTCTGCAGCAGCAGCATCGCGCCGAAGGTCACCGGGTAGGCGATCCAGATGCCGTTCAGGCCGATGCGATGGCTCATGAGCCAGGCCACCGGCACTTCTATTCCGAGGATGCAGAGGATGGAGATCAACGTAGGCACCAGCACCGAGCCGCTGGCGCGCATGATCCCCGACAGCGCCGCGGCCATGCCGAAGATCACCAGGCTCCACAGCATGATGTGCAGCAGCGTCTGTGCGATCTCGAGCACCGGCGCGCTGGTGATGAAGAAGGCCATCAGGTGGCGCGAGAACAGGTAGCCCAGCAGCACGAGGCCGCCGGTCAGCACGAGATTCATCAGCAGCGCCGTCTTGGCGATGGCGCCGAGCCGGTCGGCGCGGCCCGCTCCGATGGCCTGCGCGCCGAGGATCGACGCGGCGATGGCGATCGAGATGGCCGGGAACTGCACGTACGCCACCACCTGGTTCACCGCGCCGTAGGCCGCTGTGGCGCTCGAGCCGTAGCTGTTGACCATCGACAGCAGCACCACCTCGGCCAGAGCGACCACGATCATCTGCACGCCCGTGGGTACGCCGATCTTCAGCACCGCCTTCAGCAGGTGCGGCTGGATGCGCAGGTTGCGCACGAATGCTGCGTCGGGCGCGAGCGGGCTCTTGCGGCTGTGCAGCCGGAAGCCGAGCCAGGTGGTCGCCACCGCGAAGGACAGCACCGAGGCCCACGCACCGCTGGCCACGCCAAGCTGCGGCAGGCCGCCCCAGCCGCGGATGAGCGCGGGCGTGACCACCAGCCCGATCAGCGTCGAGATCACCAGCGTGAGCAGCGGCGTGACGGTGTCGCCCACGCCGCGCAGCATGGCCGTGGCGAGCAGGAACACGAACACGCCCGGCATCGCGACCAGCATGATGCGGGCGTAGCGCGTGGAGTCGGCCAGCACATCGGGCGGCGTGCCCAGTGCGGCCAGCATCGGCGTGGTGAAGGCGCCGCCGAACACTGCGATCACCAGGCCCATGAGCACGCCCACAGTGAGCGTGGTGCCGGCCACGGCCTTGGCCTTGGCCACGTCGCGCGCGCCCCAGGCCTGGCCAATGAGCACCGAGGCGCCCGCGCCCAGGCCGATGATGAAGGCGATGAAGAAGAACATCACCGGGAAGAAGCTCGACACGGCTGCCAGCGCGCCCACGCCGAGCATCTGCCCCACGTAGACGTTGTTGAGCGTGCCCGAGAGCGATTGCAGGATGTTGCTGAGCAGCATCGGCGCGAGGAAGAAAAGAAAGACCTTCCACAACGGACGCGTTGCGCCCACGGGCGCCACGGGCACGCCCTGAAGGCCGCTGCGACCGGTTGCGGAAGTCTCGGGGGTTGCTCTCATGCGGGGGTGCTCCAGCCGGCGGCTGACAATTTCTGAAGATGGGAGCGCAGGTCCACGGGCCAGGCGTCGATGAGTCCTTCGAAGCGATTGCGCTCGCCGGCGAACAGCGCGCGCGTGGCTTCCTCGAAACCGGGCAGGGCGCCGGCAATCGCGGTCATGAAGCGATAGGTGGCCTCGCGCGAAGCGCGCACGGCGTCGCGGTCGGCGTTGACGCGGCTAGCCTCCTGCACCAGGCGCCGCAGCGCGACCGATGCGCCGCCGGGCTGGCGGTTGAGCCAGTCCCAGTGGCGCGGAAGCAGGGTGACTTCGCGCGCGACCACGCCCAGCTTCGGGCGGCCTACGCCGCGGGGCGTGTCTTCATGAGCCTCTGTACCGGCGGCGTGCGGCACGAGGCCGGCCCGGTTGTGCACGTCGAAGTCGAGCGGCTCGCCGGTCTGCTCGTCGAACACGAGGTAGGGCGTGTCGTCCTTGCGCTCGCGCAACTGCGCGAGCACGTCGGCGGTGCTTCCCTGGGCAATGCGCTTGAAACCGGCGAAAACGATCAGGTTGGTGGGTGGCGTGTCGGAGGGCATTGTTCTTTCTTCCGGTCCGTTCGAAACGAGGTGCGTAATCTACCCGTTGAATGGCTCAGGCGTTTGGTGTGTCGTCGAGGCAAAGCGCAAGAGGCGCGGTGTTGATTTGCGGCAGGCTTTTTTCGGCCGCCGGGGCGGATGGCGTGTTGTAGCCCTTCTCGCCGTCGCATTGGAGTTCTTCGCGCCAGAGCGCAAGGAGTTTCTCGAGTTCCGCCGCGCGGTCAAAGGCCGGGTCTTCGCTTTCCTTGACCCGGTCGATCACCTCGAAGGTGAACCGATCGGCGCCGTGCGCGATCCAGTCCCGCCCGAGCGCCTTGTTCCGGTGCGAGCGCATGTTCAGCTCGAAGCGGGCACGGTTCATGGCGCCTTCGACGTCGAGGCTGCCGGCCACATAGGCCCGGCCGGTCAACCTGTTGCGGATGACGAATACGCCGGCCGGGCGCGCGCTTTCCTTGTACTGGCGGGAGATGGCTCGCCGGCTTTCTGCTGAGAGGTTCATGCTCCAAATATTACCCGGGTTAAATGAAGACTGCAATATACCCGGGTAAAAATAACTACTCAACCTCCCCTAAGCCGCCGCCAGCCGCGCGAGATGCGCCGGTTCAACGCCCGCACCACACGCCAGGGCCGGCTCTGGCGAACGAGGGTGAGCACATGGTCTTTCCATGCCTTCCATCGCGGATACCAGCGGGCGAACCACGGAATGCGCATCAACGGCCCTTCGACCAGCTGGAAGATCCGCGCGACGATAGCCGTGCCTACCAGCTTGGCCAGCACGAGCACGGTGAGGGCGCTGGCCGCGTGCCCGCGGCTGAAGAGAAAGAGCGCCAGTACCTTTACCGGCAGCAGCAGCACAACCGGCACGAAGAAAGCCAGCAATGCGCCCCAGGGCGGCAGGCGGCGCAGCCGTTCTTCGAGCGCTGCCCAGAAGGGCAGGCGGGACAGCCGCGCGGCGAGCGCGGCCAGTGGCTCCCAGCCCCACTCCTCGAAGAGCAGCACGGGAACGACGAGCACGATACCGATGGCGCGGAGCAGTGCGCGCAGTGCACGGGCGAATGAGGTCATCCGCGAAGGGTAAGGCAGCGCGTGCCCTCGGCCACGGGAACGCTCCGCCTGTTGCAAGGCCGTTGCCGGTTGTCGCGGCCATGCTGGTTACCTGGCCCTGCGTGGTCGCCGAACCGCTTGCCGTCGCGCCCGCCGATCCGAAGTCCCGCGAAGCTGACCGCGCCGCCCGCTCGATCACCGGACGATCCGGCCTTGGCTCGGGCAGCGGCGCGGTTTAGATGCTTTCGCCATGACCGGAGCGCAGTTTCCGGGTCGGGAAACCAGCCAAAGATGTCTCATGCTGGGTAGTGCAAGGCTATGACGAAAGTAGTGGTTTGCTCCCTCTCCGCTGGCATCGGAAGGCGTCCTTTCACGCGACGCCAACATGGAAATTACAACTTTCAGTTGACATCGAAAATCAATGGAAACAAGATGCAACCAAAGTAATCAAAAAAGCCGAAACTCGAAATCTGAATAGAAATGGATTAACTTTTCGACACGAACAAAGTGCATTAATTGTCACAAAGGGGCTGGAATGGAAAGCGATCTCGACATTTCGTTGACGGAAACAGGGAATGGGGCTAAGCACTATGCCAACCCCGGTCAGTTTGGCGGGCTGCTCGCGCCGTCCGCCGACACGCTCCCATGGCCCGATTTTCTTACCGGGCAGCACACCAAACCCGTGCGCGTCCTGCTGGTGGACGACGACCCCTTCGTGCGTCGCGTCATCGCCCAGGAACTGCTGGGCGACCTGCGCATCCAGCTCGAGGGGCAGGCCGGCACGCTGCGCGAAGGGCGACGATTGCTGATGCAGCATGAGTTCGACGTGCTGATGGTCGACATCCGCCTCGGTGACGGGAGTGGATTCGAGCTCATCGAAGAGGCCAAGCGGCATCGCAGCGCGGCGGAGATCATTGTCATCTCGGCGCTCGAGGACGAACCCCAGGTGCTGCACGCCTTCGAGCTTGGCGCCTCCGGCTATCTGGTCAAGAACGCGTGGTTCCAGAGCTATGCCCAGGCCGTGCTGCAGGTGGTGAACGGCGGGGCCGCCATCACCCCCCGGCTGGCGCGGCGGCTGCTCGTGCACCTCGATCACAAGCGTTCCAACGTGAACCCGGTACGTCCACCGGAGAGCAAGGCGACGTTATCCACGCGCGAGCGCGAAGTGTTACGACTTGTGGCGACGGGCTACGTAACCGAAGAGATCGCGCTGCAGCTCACCATCAGCGCCCAGACGGTGAATGCGCATGTGAAAAACATCTACCGCAAGCTGCACGCCCATACCCGCGCGCAGGCCGTGAGCTTTGCCTCCCACCGGGGGCTCCTGTAGGCCATGCCATGCTCTCGCCGCAGGTCCTTCATTTACCGCACTTTCTGGAAGACCAGTTCGTGTGGTTGTCGATCGGCTCGTGGGGCGTGCTGTTGATGTGGCTGCGCTTGCGCATCTCGCGCAGGCGGTTGCTGATGTGGGCTGGCCTGGCGGCGGCGCTGCATCTGACCCCGGTGACCGCGCAGGTGATCCGGGCTGCATCGGCCGCCAACTTGATGGGGAATGACATGCCATTCACATTTTGGGCAATGCAGGCGCTGAACCTGGGGGTGCTTGCCACGGTCGTCGGCATCTGGCTCGTTTCCCGGCACCGCGCGGAAAGCCACGGGCCCTCGCAGGAGGTGATGACCGAGCGGCGGCGCATCGCCCATGACCTGCACGACGGGGTCGGCTCGCGGCTGGTAGCGCTTCTGGCCAGCCAGGACCCCCGGTTCACCGGCCCAGGCAGCCTGTCGATGGCCCTGCAAACCTGCCTGCTCGAACTCCAGATGACGGTGGACGACCTCGACGACCAGACCTCCGCCACCGTCGTCGAGCGGCTGGCCCATCTGCGCTACCGGCTGCAGCCCGCATTCGACCGGCTGGGCATCGCGCTGGTATGGAACATCTCAAGCGAGACACAAACCCATTCGGTGCCGCCAGAAACCGCCATGCAGATCTGCCGGGTGGCGCAGGAAGCGCTGTCCAATGCGCTGCGGCACGCCCGTGCGACCCGCGTCGAACTGCGCTTCGGCATCCAGGCCCACCCGCAAGGGCTGGTGCTGGAGGTGCACGACGATGGCCGCGGCCTGGGGGCTGCCCGCAGTGCCTCTTCCGCCTCGATGGGCAAGGGCCTGCGCAGCATGCGCACGCGGGCCGACGCCATTGGCGGCGAACTGACGCTGGCGAATATCGTGCCCCGTGGACTGTGTGTGCAACTGGTGGTTCCAAGCCGGGCGCAGGCCGGCACCCGGCCCGAAGCGGAAAGCATGCTGTAACGCGCCCCGCCGGACGGCCCCGGCCGGGCACCGAGCGCCTATGGCAAACTTCCGCGCTTTGCCAGGGACGCGCTCAAGCATGCAGAAAATCATTCGCCAGCTCGCCGCCGAGATCAAGGTCGGCGAGAACCAGGTGAAGGCCGCCGTCGAACTGCTCGACGGCGGCGCCACGGTTCCATTCATCGCCCGCTACCGCAAGGAGGTCACAGACGGCCTCGACGACGTGCAGCTGCGAGAGCTGGAAGCTCGCCTTTCCTACCTGCGCGAACTTGAAGACCGCCGCGGCGCCGTGCTCAAGGCCATCGACGAGCAGGGCAAGCTGACCCCCGAACTGCGCGCCGCGATCGAATTCGCACCCACCAAGCAGGAGCTCGAAGACCTGTACCTGCCGTTCAAGCAGAAGCGCCGCACCAAGGGCCAGATCGCCCGCGAATTCGGCATCGAGCCGCTGGCCGACAAGCTGCTGGCCGACCCCATGCTGGACCCGGCCGTGGAAGCCAAGGCCTTCCTGCAGCCCGCCACCACGCTGGACGACGGCAAGCCGGGCCCCGATTTCTCCACAGTGCCGCTCGTGCTCGACGGCGTGCGCGACATTCTTTCCGAGCGCTGGGCCGAAGACGCTGCTCTGGTCCAGGGCCTGCGCGAATGGCTCTGGAACGAAGGCCTGCTCAAGTCCAGCCTGATGGCCGGCAAGGACGAGAACAACGCCGACGTCGC
Source organism: Variovorax sp. Varisp85 (assembly GCF_047304045.1). Taxonomy (NCBI): domain Bacteria; kingdom Pseudomonadati; phylum Pseudomonadota; class Betaproteobacteria; order Burkholderiales; family Comamonadaceae; genus Variovorax; species Variovorax sp. Varisp85. The sequence goes on along the minus strand of NZ_JBGLYN010000019.1, from coordinate 57,419 downwards.
CAAGTTCCGCGACTATTTCGAGTACGACGAGCCCATTGGCCGTGTGCCATCGCACCGCGCGCTGGCCGTCTTCCGCGGCCGCGCGCTCGACATCCTCGATGCAAAGCTGGTGCTGCCGGTCGAGCCCGAACCGGGCAAGCCGAGCATCGCCGAAGGCCGCATCGCCTTGCACCTGGGCTGGAGCCATGCGGGCCGCCCGTCGGACGACCTGCTGCGCAAGTGCGTGGCCTGGACCTGGCGCGTGAAGCTGGCGCTGTCGACCGAGCGTGACCTGTTCACCCGCCTGCGCGAAGACGCGGAGAAGGTCGCCATCAAGGTGTTTGCCGACAACCTGCGCGACCTGCTGCTGGCTGCGCCGGCCGGACCGCGTGTCGTGATGGGCCTCGACCCTGGCATCCGCACCGGCGTGAAGGTGGCCGTGGTCGATTCCACCGGCAAGCTGGTCGAGACCGCCACCGTGTTCCCGCACGAGCCGCGCAAGGACTGGGAAGGCTCGCTGCACACGCTGGGCAAGCTGTGCGCCAAGCACGGCGTGAACCTGATCGCCATCGGCAATGGCACCGCCAGCCGCGAAACCGACAAGCTGGCCGCCGACCTCATCAAGCTGCTCGCCAAGATGGCCGCGCAGGCCGGCGCGCCGGAAATCAAGGTCGAGAAGGTCGTGGTGAGCGAGGCGGGCGCTTCGGTGTACTCCGCCAGTGAATTCGCCTCGCAGGAAATGCCCGATGTCGACGTGAGCCTGCGCGGCGCAGCCTCCATCGCGCGACGTTTGCAAGACCCGCTGGCCGAACTCGTGAAGATCGATCCCAAGAGCATCGGCGTGGGCCAGTACCAGCACGACGTGAACCAGAGCGAACTCGCACGCACGCTGCAGGCCGTGGTCGAAGACTGCGTGAACTCGGTGGGCGTGGATCTGAACACGGCCAGCGTGCCGCTGCTGTCGCGCGTTTCGGGCCTGTCGGGCAGCGTGGCCAAGGCCGTGGTGCGCTGGCGCGAGGCCAATGGTGCGTTCTCCACCCGCAAGCAACTGCTCGACGTGACCGGCTTCGGCCCCAAGGCCTTCGAGCAGAGCGCGGGCTTCCTGCGCATCCGCGGCGGCACCGACCCGCTGGACATCACCGGCGTGCACCCGGAAACCTATCCATTGGTCGAGCAGATCATCGTGAAGACCGGCAAGCCGATTGCCGAGCTGATGGGCCGCGCCGACATGCTCAAGGCGCTCAAGCCCGAGCTGTTCGCCAACGAGAAATTCGGCGTCATCACGGTCAAGGACATCCTGGGCGAACTCGAGAAGCCGGGCCGCGACCCGCGCCCCGACTTCAAGGTGGCGCGTTTCAACGACGGCGTGGATGACATCTCGGACCTGGCCGAGGGCATGATCCTCGAGGGCACCGTGAGCAACGTGGCCCAGTTCGGCGCCTTCGTCGACCTCGGCGTGCACCAGGACGGCCTGGTCCACGTGAGCCAGCTGAGCCACAAGTTCGTGAACGACGCGCGCGAAGTCGTCAAGACCGGCGACATCGTCAAGGTCAAGGTGATGGAAGTGGACGTGGCGCGCAAGCGCATCGGCCTGTCGATGAAGCTCGATGCAGCGCCCGCGCGCCGTGACGGCCCGCGCGACAACCGTTTCGAAGGGGCAGGGCGCGGCCAGCAGCAGCAAGGCCGGCGCGACAACTCGCCGCAGCCGGCGGGGCAGATGGCGAGCGCGTTTGCCAAGCTGCAGGGGTTGCGCAAGTAGTCGGCAACGCACGGTTCTTGCGGAAGCATCCGGCATGAAAGCCCTGCGCATCTACGCCGGCCCCGCGGCCCGCAAGCACATCGAACGGCACGGCCTGCGCTCGCAGGACGTGCGCACCATCCCCGGCGCGGCAGGCGGTCCCAAGGGGCTGATCCTCGGGCCGCTCGACCGCTTCATCTTCGGGCGCTGGCTCACGCAGTCGAGCCAGCAGGTGCATCTGGTGGGCGCCTCCATCGGCGCGTGGCGGCTGTCGACGGCCTGCCTGGCCGACCCTGACACCGCTTTCGAACGCTTCGAGCACGACTACGTGCACCAGCAGTTCGAAGTGCCGCCGGGACAGAAGCGGCTCAGCCCGCGCCAGCTCAGCGACAAGTTCGCCCAGAGCCTCGAAGACTTCTATGGCGGGCGCATCGCCGAGGTGCTGAACCATCCGCGCTACCGCCTGCACGTGGTGACTTCGCGCGGACGCCACATCCTCGGGCGCGAGGGCAGGGCGCGCACTCCTGTCGGCTACCTGGGCGCCTTCGCGACCAACAGCCTGCACCGCAGGAGCCTGGGCGCGTGGCTGGAGCGCTGCGTGTTCTCCACGCCCGGCGCCTCCTTGCCCTTCGGTACGCGCGACTTCCGCACGCGCCAGCATGCACTGAGCGAGGCCAACTTCAACATGGTGTTGCAGGCCTCGTGCTCCATTCCGTTCCTGCTGGCGGCGGTGCACGACATTCCCGGCGCGCCGCGCGGCGCCTACTGGGACGGCGGCATCACCGACTACCACCTGCACCTGGACTACCAGCCGGCCGACGAGGGCATCGTGCTGTATCCGCATTTCCAGCAGGCGGTGGTGCCGGGCTGGCTCGACAAGGGGCTGCGCTGGCGCCACAAGGCCAGCGGCTTCCTCGACCGCATGGTGTTGCTAGCGCCCGACCCCGATTGGGTGCGCTCGCTGCCCAACGGCAAGCTGCCCGACCGCAAGGACTTCATCCACTTCGCGAACGACGCGCAGGCACGCATCGCCGCGTGGGGCCGCGCCACGCGCGAAGCGCGGCGGCTGTCCGACGAGTTCGAGGGCTGGCTTCAGCGCGACGGCGTGCCCGAGCTGCTGCCGCTCTGACCCACCGGCGCCAGCAGTGCCAAGGGTGCCGCGCAGTCGAGGATGTTCACTTCCACCGCATCGCCGACCTTGAGTTCGGCGCCTTGAGGCCATCGCCCCGTGCCTACCGAGCGCGTGTGCACGCCGCCGTAGCGGTAGCGCACGACGGCGTAGGGTGTCGCGGCACCGCCGTCTGCACCGCAATCGCGATCGGCAGTGGCTGCCAGATCGCTCGTGCGCCCGACGCTGACGACCTGCGCGGCCCGCCAGCCGGCGGAACGGTCGAAGGAATGCGCATCGAAGGCCGAGCAGCCGCCCAGCATCAGCCCCCAAAGAACGACCGTGCGCATCACGGCGTCGGCCCCATCGCGGTGATGGCCGCCGTGGCCTGGATCTCGACGCGGTACTCGGAGTCGATCAGCTTCGCCCCCACCGTGGCGCGCGCCGGCGTGTGGCCGGCGGGCACCCATTCGTCCCACACCGAGTTCATCGCGGCGTAGTCGCCCACGGTGCGCAGGTAGATCGTCACGCTCACCAGGTCCTGCTTGGTCGCGCCCTGGGTGGCGAGCAGGCGATCGATGTGGCGCAGGATCTCGCGCATCTGCCCGGTGATGTCGAGCGAAGGGTTCTCGGCCACCTGGCCGGAGAGGTACAGCAGGCGCGCAGCGCCCAGGTCGACGGTCACCATCTCACTGAAGCGGGGGCCCATGTCGTGGCGGATGATGTTCATGGCGATGCGGTGGAAATGGAAGAAGACGAGACGATGGCAGGTTGTGGCGCATTCCACCAGCCGCCGCCGAGCGCCTGGAAGAGGGCGGTGGCATCGGTCAGCCGCAGCGCACGGGCCTGTACGAGATTCAGCAGTGCTTGCTGCTGGGCCTGCTGGGCAATGCGCAGCGAGAGCGCGCTGGCATCGCCCAGCCGCACCTGCGCCTGCGTGCGCGCCAGGCTCTGCGAAGCCGTGCGCTCGGCCTTCACCGCCGCCTGCAGCGCGCGGGTGTCGGCATCGATGGCTTCCAGCGTATTGGCCACGTCCTGGAAGGCGGCGAGCACCGTCGCGCGGTACTGCGCGGCTGCCTGGTCGAAGGAGGCGCGCGCGGCTGCCTCGCGGTGCTTGAGCGCGCCGCCGTCGAAGATGGGCTGCGTCACGCTCGCGGCCACCGTCCAGAAGAGCGATGACGACTTGAACAGGTCCGCCAGCCGGTAGGCCGAGGAGCCGTACGAGTTCACGCCAAGCGTCACGTTCGGCAGCCGCGCCGCGACCGCCACGCCGATGGCGGCGCTGGCGGCCTGCAGCTGCGCTTCGGCGGCACGCACGTCGGGGCGATGCTCGACCAGGCTGGAAGGAAGGGTCAGCGGCAGTTCCGTCGGCAGCTGCAGCGCATCCAGATCGAACCGCGCCTCCACGCCCTGGCTCGGGAAGCGGCCCGCCAGCGTGGCCAACAGGTTGCGCTGCTGCGCCAGTTGCCGGTCCAGCGGCGGCAGCGTGGCCTCGGTGGCGGCCAGCGCGGCTTCCTGCGCGTCGACGTCGGCTGGCGCCACCTGGCCCAGCGCCAGCTGCTTGCGGTAGGCCTGGAGCACTTCCTTCTGGCCCGCGATGATCTTCAGCGTGGCGGCCTGCTGCGCGCGCAGCGAGGCCTCGGTGATCGCGGCGGTCACCACGTTGCTGCTGAGCGTGAGCTTTGCGGCAACGCCCTGGAACTGCTGCAGCTCGGTATTGGCCTGCGCGCCTTCCACCTGCCTGCGGGTGGCACCGAACACGTCGGGCGTGTACGACACCGTCACCTGCGCCGTGTGCAGCGTGTACAGGCTCGCGTTGGACGACACCGGGCTCGCCACCGCGCTGGCCACGCGCTGCCGCATCGGCGAATAGCCCAGCGCCACGCTGGGCCAGAAGGCGGCGCGGTCGGCGGCTTCGTTCTCCTGCGCCGCGCGAAGGGCGGCGTCGGCCGCCTCGATGGTCGGGTTGCCGGCAAGGCTCTGCGTGACCAGCGCGTTCAGCGGCTCGCTGCGGAAGGCCTGCCACCACTGGGCCGGCACGTCGAGATCGGGCGACAGGCGCGCCAGCGGCACGCCTTCGGCTTCCTTGCTTACAGGTGGCGCGGGCGTGTACTGCTGAGGCAGATTCAACTGCGGGCGGGCGTAGTCGGGGCCGACCGCGCAGCCGGCCAGCAGCATCGCCGCGATGCCGGCCGCCACGGGCGTCGCCAGGTTTGTCTTCTTTGTCGTCATTGCTTGTTCTGCTTTCCTAGCGGTCGCGCCGCGAGCGCGTGCCCCAGCCCTTGCGTTCGAACACGCGTTCCATCGCGAAGTACAGCGTGGGCAGGATGAAGAGCGTCAGCAGCGTCGACACCACCAGCCCGCCGACCACCACCGTGGCCAGCCCGCGCTGCACGTCGGTGCCCACGCCAGTGGCCAACGCCGCCGGCAGCATGCCCACCGATGCCACCGTGGCCGTCATCAGCACCGGCCGCAGCCGCTCGGTCGCGCCTTCGAGCACCGAGGCCTGCAGCTCCAGACCTTCGCCGCGCACGCGGCGGAAGTTCGCGACCATGATGATCCCGTTCTGTATCGAGACACCGAAGAGCGCGATGAAGCCCACGGCCGTTGCCACGTTGAGCGTTTCACCCGCCACGTGCACCGCGATCAGCCCGCCCAGCGTGGCCATAGGCACCACGCCGAGGATCAGCGCCACCTGCCGGATCTTCCCGAACTGGAAGAACAGCAGCACCGCCATGATGCTCACCACGATGGCCAGCGACACGCTCAGCCGGGCCTGCGCGCGCTGCTGGTTCTCGAACTGGCCGGCCCATTGCAGGCGGAACTTCGTGGGGTCGAACTTCACTTCCTTCGCGATGCGATCGCGCGCCTCGTCGAGGTAGGAGGCGAGGTCGCGGTCGCGGTTGTCCACGCGCACCGTGATCTGGCGCTCGTTCATCTCGTGCGAGATCGTGCTTTCGCCGGTCTGCAGGCGGATGTCGGCCACCTGCGCGAGCGGCACCTTGGCCCCGCTGGAGCTGTTGAGCAGCAGCGAACCGATGGCCTCGGTATTGCCCTTGGCGCTCCTGGGCATCTTCACCGACACGTTGTAGGTGCGGTTGCCCGAGTACACGGTGATGACAGGCGCGCCGCCGATGCCGGTCTGGATCAGGCTGGCCACGTCGTTCGCGTTCACGCCGAAGCGCGCCGCCGCCTCGCGGTTGAGCTGGATCACCACCTGCGGAATCGGCGGCTCCTGGAACAGCGACGCCGAGGCGGTGCCGCGCACCGTTTCGAGCAGGTCGACGATCTGGTTGCCGATGCGCCGGCTTTCCTTCAGGTCGTCGCCGTAGATGCGCAGCACCAGCGGGCTGTGCGCGCCGCCCACGGCGTCGTTCACGCCGTCGATGATGGGCTGGCTGATGCCCACGTCGAAGCCCGGCATGCGCGCGAAGCGCTCGGTCAGGGTGCGCACGAAGTCGGCCTTCTTCACCCCGGCCGGCCACTCGCCATAAGGCTTGAGACCCACCGGCACCTCCATGTGCGAGGGCGTCCACGGGTCGGTGCCATCGTCGTTGCGGCCCAGCTGCGTCACCACGTACGAGACCTCGGGGTATTCGAGCAGCACGTGCCGCAGCTCGGTCGCCATCTCGCTGGCCTTGTCCAGCGACAGGCCCGAGGGCAACTGCACCTGCAGCCACAACGCCCCTTCGTCGATGTCGGGCAAAAATTCGCGCCCGGCCGTGGCGCCCAGCACCACCACCGCGGCCAGCGCCGCCACGCTCAGCCCGTAGGCGATGGCCGGCACCTCCAGCAGCCGCGCCAGCACCCGCCGGTACGCACCGGTGAGCCACACCAGCGGCTTGTTGACGAAGGGCTTGCTCGGCTTGCGCAGCGCCACGTAGGCCAGGCTCGGAATGAGCGTGAGCGCGCAGAGCAGGGCACCCACCAGCGCGTAGCCGACCGTGAAGGCCATCGGCTTGAACAGCTTGCCCTCGGCCCGCTCGAAGGCGAACAGCGGAAAGTACGCCGTGATGATGATCAGCGTCGCGAAGAAGATCGGTCCCGACACGTGGCTCACCGTCTCGAGGATGTTGCCCTCGGTGAGCGTGGCGTGGGGCTCTTCTTCCCTTCGCCGCAGGATGGCCTCCATCACCACGATGGCGCCGTCCACGATGATGCCGAAGTCGATCGCGCCCAGCGAGAACAGGTTGGCCGGCATGCGGGTGAAGTGCATCACGATGAACACCGTCACCAGCGACATCGGAATGGCCACGGCAGCCACCACCGCGCTGCGCGGGCTGCCCAGGAAAAGAATGAGCACGAAGCACACCAGCGCCATGCCTTCGAGCACCGTGTGCGTCACCTTGTCGACGGTGAGCTTCACCAGGTCGTCGCGGTCGATGTAGGGCACGATCTTCACGCCCATGGGCGCGAGCTCGGCCTGCAGCTCGTCGATCTTCTTGTGCACACCCTCCAGCACGCGCGAGGGGTTCTCGTACTTGAGCATCAGCACGATGCCCTCGATGGTGTCCGGGTTGGTGTCCTTGCCCAGGATGCCGCCGCGCTCCTGGTGGCCGAACTGCAGCCGCCCCAGGTCGCGCACCTGCACCGGCGAGCCGTTGCTCTGCGCCACCACCACCGTGCCCAGGTCGTCCAGCGTGCGGATCTGGCCGATGCCGCGCACCACGTAGCTCTGGTCGCCGCGCGCGATGCGCCCGCCGCCGGCGCTGGCGCTGTTGTTGTTGATGGCCGTGACCACGTCGTTGAGCACCAGCCCGTACTTCTGCAGGCGCGCCGGGTCGAGCTCCAGCTGGAACTCGCGGGTGAAGCCGCCGAAGTTGTTGATGTCGACCACGCCCGCCACCTGCTTGAGCGCGGGAATCACCTTCCAGCGCTGCAGCTCCGACAGTTCCATCAGGTTCCTGGTGTCCGACTCCAGCGTGTAGCGGTAGATCTCGCCGGCCGGCCCCGCCACCGGCCCCAGGCCGGGCTGCGCGCCCGAGGGCAGGCTGACCTGGCCGATGCGCTCCGTCACGCGCTGGCGCGCGAAGTAGTCGTCGGTGCCGTCCTTGAAGGTCAGCGTGATCAGCGACAGCCCGAAGGTGCTGCTCGAGCGGATTGAGGCCAGCCCCGGCGTGTTGCTCAGCGCGCGCTCCAGCGGCGTGGTGATCTGCTGCTCGATCTCCTCGGCGGCCAGGCCGTTGACCTGCGTGGTCACCTGCACGTTCACGTCGCCGAGGTCGGGGTAGGCCTCCACCGTCATCTGCGTCCATGACCACGCGCCGAAGAGCACGAGCGCCACCGACATCGCCCAGGCCAGGTGCCTGCGGCGGAAGAACTGGGTGATGATGAGATTAATCATTCAGCAGCACACCACCGCGGACCACCACGCGCTCGCCGGCGGCCAGGCCGCTGCGGATGCGAACCTTGTCGCCGTCTTCCCGGCCCAGCTCCACCGTGCGGCGCACGAAGGTCCAGGGCTCGGCCTCGACGAAGACGCTCACGCTGTCGTTGTTCATCAGCAGCGCCGATGCCGGCACCTGCGGCTGCACGCCCTGCGGCACGCCCAGCACGGCCGTCGCGTACATGTTGGGCTTGAAGATGCCGTCGGGGTTGGCGAAGACGATGCGCGCGCGGGCGCGGCGCGTGTCCGCGTCGAGCACCGCGCTCACGAAGGCCACCTTGCCAGTGAAGCTGCGCCCCGGGTAGGCCGCCAGCGTGACCACCACGTTCTGCCCAGGCGCGACCGTGCCGACCACGCCCTCGGGCACGTTGACCGTGACCCAGACCGAATCCAGGTTCGACACCGTCATCAGAACCGCGTTGGCGTCGTTCAGGCTGGAGCCGGCGGCCGCGTTCAGCGCCGTGACCGTGCCGGACGTGGGCGCGACGATCTTCAGCACCTGGCCGGCCTGGGCGCCGCTCGCGTCCGCGCCCAGGCTGCGCAGGCGCGCTTCGCTGCGCTGGAGCTCGGCCTTCTGCTGGGCGACGCTGCTGCTGGCGGCTTCAACGTCCTTCGCGGCGTTGGAGCCTGCCTCGTTCACGCCGCGCGCGCCCCCCCCCCCCCCCGCGGCGGGGGGGTGGGGGGCGGGCGGCGCGGCCGCGCCGCGCCCGGCCCGGGGCCGCGGCTGCGCGAGGTCGAGTGCGTCGCGAGCCTTCTGCGCGTCGGCCACGGCCTGCGCGAGGTCGGGCGAGCTCATCGTCGCAAGCACCTGGCCGCGCTTGACGGTGTCGCCCAGGCGCACCTTCAGCTCGAGCAGCCGGCCGGTCAGCGGCGGCAGGATGTTGGCGGTATTGGCCGGATTGGCTTCCACCGTGGCGGGCAGGCTCACCTCGTGCGGCAGCGTGTCCTGGCCGACCGTGGCGACCAGCAGGCGATCGCGCAGCGGCGAGCCGGCGGGCACGCTCAGGCGGTTGCCCTGGCGCACCAGCATCGGCGCGGGGGCGGCGGCCACGGTGGTGGCTGCATGGGCGGCGCCGTCGAAGGAGTCAACGCACAGGGCCGCGCAGGTCATCACGCCGAAGACGATGCGCGCGGGGGTGATCTGGTAGAGGGATTTCTTCTTCATCACGATACGGATCTCGCGGGACGGGCGCGCCGTGCACGGGACGCCTTCCCATGCCCTCGATCCGCTCCCGTCTCCTGCCGGGGAGCGTAAGAAAAGGCGTCTGAAGAAGCTCCCAAGAAATCCTGAAGTTCTCTTAAGAATCGGCCCGGTGGCCGGCAGTCAGGAACACGCGGCATGATCCGCGCCATGAGAATTCTGCTGATCGAAGACGACCGCAAGGCCGCCCGGCTGCTGGCCCGGGGCCTGCAGGAAGAGGGCTTCGTGGTCGACGTGGTGCATACCGCGGAGGAGGGCGACGAGGAGGCTTTCGTCGTCGCCTACGACCTGATCGTGCTCGACTGGATGCTGCCCGGAAAGGACGGCCTCACCCTGTGCCGCGACCTGCGCCAGCGCGGCTGCAAGACGCCCGTGCTCATGCTCACCGCCCGCGACGCGCTCAGCGACCGCGTGGCCGGCCTCAACACCGGCGCCGACGACTACCTGACCAAGCCCTTCGCCTTCGACGAACTGCTGGCCCGCGTGCGCGCGCTGCTGCGCCGCTCCGAGCTCGTGCGCCCGATGGTGCTTTCGCTGGTCGACCTGAGCCTCGACCCGATGAGCCAGCGCGTGCTGCGCGGCGGCTCGGTGCTGGAGCTGACCCACAAGGAGTTCGCGATCCTGCAGATACTGCTGCGCCATGCCGGCGAGGTGGTCAGCCGCTCGCGCCTGGCCGAGCAGGTGTGGAAGGACGACCTGATCGCCATCGACAACCTGATCGACGTGCACATCAGCAACCTGCGCCGCAAGGTCGATGCGCCGCCGGCCGCACCGCTGATCCAGACCGTGCGCGGGCGCGGCTTCAGGCTGGCGCTGGCGGACGACGGCAGCACCGGTGGCGTTGCGCATGCTTAGTTTCCGCAAGCGGCTGGCGCTGGCGCACGTCAGCGTGATCGTGGTGGTGATGGCGGTCGCCGCCTTCGGCTCGTACCTCGTGTTCTCGCGCAACGTGCACCGCGAACTCGACGCCGCACTGCTCGCGCTGGCCGAGACCGAAATGGGCATGCTGCTGTCGGCCGGCGAGGGCGACACGGTCATCGTCCACGAAGCGCCGCCGGGCCCGGGCGCGCCGTCGTTCGTGCGGCTCGACCGGCTGGTGCAGATCGTCGATGCCGATGGCCGCGTGCTCGCGCGCAGCAGCAACCTCGGCGAGGCGCAGCTGCCCATTCCGGCCGTGCTGCGCGAGCGGCTCGCGGCCGGCGAAACCGTGTTCGAAACGCTCGACGGCTACGGCGAGGAACCCACGCGCATGGTCTCGGTGCCCGTGCCGGGCCGTGCCTCGCTGCTGGCGGTGCAGGTGGCCGGCTCGCTGGACGACGTGAACCGCACCGTGGCCATGGCCAGCGTGCTGTTCATCATCCTCGGCGGAGCGCTGCTGCTGGCGTTGGGCGCAGCGGGCGCGCTCATCACCCGGCGTGCCTTCGGCGCCATCGACGACGTGGTGCGGCAGGCTCACCGCATCGGCGACGCGAACCTCGGCGAAAGGCTGCCGCACCCCGGCACGCGCGACGAGATCGGCCGGCTGGTGGACACGCTCAACGACATGCTGGCGCGCATCGAGCAGGGCATGGAAGCGCAGCGGCGCTTCACGTCGGATGCCTCGCACGAGCTGCGCTCGCCGCTGTCGCGCCTGCGCACCGAACTCGAACTGGCACTGCGCAGGCCGCGCGAACCGGCCGCGTATGTGGAAACGCTGCGCTCTTCGCTGGAGGAGGTCGAGTCGCTCACGCTGCTGGTCGAGGAACTGCTGGTGCTGGCCCGCCTCGACGCCGGCCAGGAGCGCGACGCGGTGGAAACGGTGTCGCTGAATCAGCTCGCCGAAGAGGCCCTGAGGCGGCTGGAACCACTGGCGCGCGAGCGGCGCCTTGCCCTGTCGCTGGCGCCCGCTTCGCCCGTGGCCGCGCGCTTCGCCCGTGGCGCGGCCAGCCTCGCGCTGGCCAACCTGCTGGACAACGCCCTGAAGTTCTCTCCGCCCGATACCACGGTGCGTGTGAGCCTGCGGGCGGACAACGAGGCGAACGAGGCCGTCATCAGCGTGGCCGACAGTGGCCCCGGCATACGCGGCGACGAAATGCCTCACCTCTTCGAGCGCTTCTACCGCGGCGCCACGGCGCGCTCGGACGAGAAGACACCGGGCCTCGGGCTAGGGCTGGCGCTCTCGCAGGCTGTGGTGCACGCGCATGGCGGGCGGATCGAGGCGGCGAACGAGAGCGGTGGCGGGGCGCGGTTCGACATGAGGTTGCCGCTGGCAGTGCCGGGCAAACCCTGACCGGATGGGTGGATGGCGCTTCGAGAATGGCCCAGTCCATTTCCCGAAGCAACGCAACGAAGAAGGGTCCCCTCCGCCATGCCCCAAACCACGCTGTCCCGCCGCCGGTTCACGATTGCCGCCGCCGCAGCAAGCCTCGCTTTGCCGTCCTTCGCGCAGACCGCATGGCCCAACAAGCCGATCCGCGTGATCGTGCCCTACACGCCCGGCGGCTTCACCGACCAGATGGCGCGGCTGGTGCAGATCGGGCTGCAGACAAAGTTGGGGCAGCCGGTGCTCGTCGACAACAAGCCCGGCGCCAACAGCCTGATCGGCGTCGATGCGATCGCCAAGGCGGCACCCGACGGCACCACCTTCGGCGTCGTCATCGCGGCCTATGCGGCCAACACCACGCTGTACCCCAAGCTGCCGTATGACCCGCGCAAGGACCTGACCGGCGTTTCGCTGATGGGCGTGTCGCCGCTGCTGGCGGCCGTGAACGTCGATGCGCCTTTCAAGACGGCGCGCGAGCTCATCGACTATGCGCGCGCCAATCCGGGCAAGGTGAGCTTCGGCTCCTCGGGCAACGGCTCGGCTGCGCACCTGACCACCGAGTTGTGGAAGTCGCTGACGCAGACCTACATGATCCACATCCCGTACCGCGGAGCGGTGCCTGCGCTGACGGACCTGATGGGCGGGCAGATCCAGCTTTTCTTCGATGCGCCGACGGGCCTCATCAACCAGGCCAAGGCCGGCAAGGTTCGGCTGATCGGCGTGGCGGGCGACAAGCGGCTGGCGGCAGCGCCCGATGTGCCGACCTTCATCGAGCAGGGTTTCGCGGGCTTCACCGGCAGCACCTGGGCGGGCATGCTGGCGCCGGCGGGCACTCCGCGCGACATCGTCAAGCGCATGTCGGAAGAGGTGGCGCGCATCATCAGGAGCGACGACACGCGCGCCAAGCTGGATGCGATGGGCACCATTCCGGCGGGCAGCACGCCGGAGGAATTCGATGCTTTCATCACGGCTGAAACGGTGAAGTGGGGCAAGGTGATCCGCACTGCGGGGGTGAAGGCGGAGTAGCTCCGGAGGCCCCGGCCTCAAGCCGCCAGCACCAGCACCTTGCACTGGCTCGGCACGATCCGCATCCCGACGATATTGCTGCGGTTCTGCACCGACAGGCTCGTCATGCGCGTGCAGGGCGAGCCCTTCAGCAGCACGGTGAACGCGCCCGTGATGTGTCGCGAAGGACCCATCACGGTCTGCGACACCACGCCCATCATCACGCCCGCGTTGTCGCCATTGGTGATCGGTGTGATCGTGGCAAGGTTGTGCGCCGGCGTGCCGCCGTAGAGGATGTTCCAGGCATTGGGAATGGCGGTCGGTCCCAGCGCGAAGTTGGGGTAGGGAATGGGCACGGCCGGCGGAGTCTTGCAGACATCGGGGAAGGCGAGGTCCATGCCCATCATCTGGGAGTTGGCAAACATGGCGGGGGCTCCTTTTCCGGGCATCAGCCCATGTGGATCTGCTCGGCGTCGATCTTGACCAGCTCCTTGCTGGTGACGAGCGTGTTCTTCGCATGCAGGCGCAAGGTGCTCGACGACTGGATATCGATCTGGCCCGCGCGCACCTGTTCGACTTCCTCGGTCAAGCGGAAGCTCGACCGGGTGAGCAGGTGAAGGCGGTCGAGCACCACCTCGCACGCGCGGCCCACGAAACGCGAGACCAGCGCGCTGAAGCGCACCTCGGCGCCCTGGTAGTCGAGCTCCGAGACCTTGCACAGGCCGCGCCCGGCCGTGAGGTTCCATTCGGGTGCGCGGGTGGCGACGGCGGTGTCCGATTGCAGATCGAGTGCGCCGGAGCTGCGCACGGCGATGCCGCCGTGCCTCGACGCCAGGGTCAGGTCGCCGTTCACCGCGAGCACCGCATGGCCCTGGTCGGCCTGTGCGACAACGGCGATCAGGTAAAGCTCGTCTTCGTCAGGGCCTGCGACCATGACGATGTCGCCCGGCGCGGGCACCAGCAGGCAGCTGGCGGCGCGGCGACAGGGCCGCGACCGGGTCTCTCCCGTCGGGACCACATCGTGGCTGTCGTCCGAATGGCTGGCCACCACCTTCGCCATGCAAATGCCCGGGGGCTGCGCGGCGGCCTGCCGCTTGGCGGGCGGCGCCTTGTGCAGCAGGGGGGCGAGTTCGCTTTCGCCGTGGACGTCTGCAGGGGGGGCGGTGGAATGGGAGCTTCGTGCGCTCATCGTCATGCGATGTCCTTTGCGTCGATGGAGAGGCGACCCTCGGCGTTGCGGTCGAGGCGGATGGCGCGGGCCGGGCGCTGGCGGGCGATGCGCTCTGCCTCGTACAGGTGGGGGTCGTTGTCGAGCACACCGATGCGGTCGCTCCAGCGCGAGCCGGCCAGCTCGGCCCGGTGCAGCTGGGTGCGCTCGAAGCGGGCCTTCTCGAAGTTCGCGCCGCGCAGGTCCGCGCAGGAGAAATCGGCGTAGACGAGCCGGCTGCGCTCGAAGCTCGCGTTCTCGCAGCGGGCGCGGAGGAAGACGCCTTGTTCCAGGCTCGCGCCGGAGAAGTCGGCTCTCGCGAGCCAGGCGTCGGCCCAGAGCGACTGGTCGAGCGCCGCGCCACGGAAATCGGCGCCGCGCAGGTCTGCCTCGACGAACAAGGTTTGCGGCGCTTGCACGCGGGCCATGCGCGCGCCGTCGAGCCTTGCGCCCTTGAAGTTGCATTGCGCGAGCTGCGCGTCCTCGAACACGCAGCCGGACATGCGCGCGTCCGTGAACTGGCACATCGCGAAGGCCTGCCCCGCGAACGACTGGCCGCGCAGGTCGGCCTCGGAAAACACGGCGTTGTGGAAGCGCGCGGTTTGGAACGCGACCTCGCGCAGGTCGCTGCGGAAGAACACCGCGCTCGTGAGCGAGGCATTGCGCAGGTCCGCGTTGCCCATGCGGCTGTCGTTGAAGATCGTCTTGGTGAGCGTGGCGCGCTCGAAGCTGGCGCCGTGCAGCTCGCAGCCGTAGAAGACCGTTTCCGCCAGCTGTGCACCGGCGCAGCGCGCGTCGCGCAGGTCGGACTCGGTCACGACGGTGCGCGGCCAATGGCTGGCGGTCGCATCCACCCCCCGCAGGCTGCAGCGCAGGAGCGACACGCCATCCAGCCGCCCCGACGCCAGCGTCGCGTCATCGAAGGTGCAGCGCTCGAACACCGAGTCGTCCAGCCGGCTGCCGGCGAGCGAGGCCCGCGTGAAGCGGCATTCGCTGAACATGCCGCCCGAAAGGTCGAGGCCGTCGAGCGGCATGCCGGTGAAATCTTCTCCTTCCATGCGCTTGCCGTTGCGGATGTGAAGCACCAGCTCCTGCGGGCTCATCGGATCGGCGTCGCGCGCGGGGCCGGCACGGTCTTGGTCTGCTCGATGTAGGCACCCTGGGTGGCGGTGGTGCCGTCGATGCGGATCTGCGACATGTCGGCGCGAAACAGGTTGGCCTCGCGCAGGTCGGCGCTAGGCAGCAGGGCCTTGTTGAAGTTGGCGGTCATCAGGTTGGCGCCCCGCAGCGACGCCCGGCTCAGGTCGGCGCGAATGAAGAGGCTGTCGGGCGCCTGCACTTCGGCGAGGTCGGCGCCGCTCAGGTTGCAGGAAGAAAAGTCGCAGGTGTCGAGCGTGGCGCGGGCGAGCCGCGCATCTTCCATGGCCATCGCGCGCAGGCTGCACTGCACCAGCGTGGCCGCCTCGAAGCTGGCGCCGCGCAGGCTGGTGCTGCCGGCAAAGCAGGTGGTGCGCAGCAGGGCCGCCGCGAACACCATGCCCTCGTCGCACGGCGTGTGGGTCCATGCGCAGGCTTCGAGCGTAGCGCCGGTGAAGTCGAGCCGCGCCACGCGGCACGACAGGAAGGCAGCCTTGTAGAGGCGGGCGCGCCGAAAGCTGCAGCCTTCGATGGTCACGTCGGAAAGGAAGCCGGCGTAGGCAATGTCGGCGTCGTCGAAGTTGCAGCCGCGCAGCCGCGAATCGATCAGGTGCAGATGGTGCAGGCGCGCGCCCTCGAAGCTGCAGCCGGCAAGCGTCACCTTGTCCAGCTTCGCGCCTTCGAGATCGGCGCGCGAGAAGTCAGCCTGTTCGCAGGCGATACCTCCGAGGTTCGTGTCGCGCAGCACCGCGTCATGAAACCGGGCGCCCGAGAGTTGCGCACGCACCAGTACGGCCTGGCTGAAATCGGCGCTGTCGCATTGCACGCCGCGCAGGTCGGCGCTTTCCAGCAGCGTGCGGCGAAAGCATGCGCCACGCAGGTCCAGGCCCGAGAGATCGGCGCCGGTCAGGTCCATCTCGGTGAAATCGCGGCTGCCTGCGAGCACCGACGCCACATGGGCACGCAGTGCCGCAAGCCGCTCGGGGGGCAGGGGATCGACGCTGGCCTGATGCTGGGCAGTGCCGCGGTACAGCGCGAGCAGGCCGCGCTCGCCGGCCTCTGTCATTTTTCGCATCGATTCCACCTGGTCCGGCGGCATGGGCGCGGTGCCCGTGGCCGCTGCGATGCCCGTGAAGCCGCGCAGCACCGACGCGCCATCCACGCGCGGCGGCCCCTTGATCTCGGCGCGGTCATGCTCGCGCACCAGCTTGCCGGTGTCGAAGCCGACCTTCCTCGACTCGCTGGCGTTGGCGTCGGCTTCGCGCTGAAGGCGTTCGCGCTCGACAGCGCCTTGCGCGCGCTGCGCGCGGGCATAGGCATCCGCCTGCTCGACGAACCCGGGCAACTCGTGCAGGGTGGGTGTGCGCTGGAAGGGCGCTGGAAGAGCGCGCTCCCTGAAATGGCGCGCCTTGTGCCCGGCGTCGAGCGCCATCTGCTTGAGTTCGTCGCGGGCTTGCCGGCCGCGTTCGCGCATGTTGCGCACCAGCGCTGATTCGGTGGTTTCGGGCTGTTCGAGCCATGGACCAATGGCCCCCGGGGGCACCAGTTCATCGTCTCGGAACATGTAGAGCGCGCCCTTTTCCGGGTCGCAGCGCTGGCGCAGCACGGTCTCGTAGTGCGCGAGGCCGCGTGGTGCGTCGATCGTTTCGAGCGCGGGCATCACGTGGGTGACGTCGCTGGCGTCGTCTTCTTCGATGAGGGTCTCGCCATGGAAGACCAGCGCCACGCGCTCCAGGTGCGGGAAGAACCACGCGGTGGTCAGCCGCTGCGCGATGTCCTCGATCTGCCCCGGCGACCGGCGCCGCGCGATGAAGGCGAGGGCGCGCCAGCTGGGCAGTCGGCCCCGCTGGATCGGCACGCCGGGGTGCATGTTCCACACCGCATAGGGGGTGCCCGGAGCGATCTCCAGGGCACCGGCCAGGCGCTGGTCGGGCGGCGCGGCATTGAAGAGCTGCCAGTCCATGTCCTCGGCAAAACCCGGAAACAGGTGGGCGCGCCAGTGCTCGTCGTACTGCCTGCCGATCATGCGCATGCGCCGGGGCCAGGCGATGTCGAGCGGGCCGAAGCCGGCGGGTTCGGGCTGGTCGCCGGGCCGGTGCACGCGGTGGGAGGGGTCTTCGATGTTGGGCAGGCGCTGCACCTCGCGGCCATCGACTTGTTCGAGCCCGTGGCCGCGGCCCAGCGGGTTGTCCGCGAAGGCGGGGCCGCCATAGGCGCGCGTCCAGTCCACGCGCATGGACTCGAAGGGCTGCGGCTGCGTGGCACGGCCGCCAATCCAATAGCGGTCACCAAAGACGGCCAGGTCCTTGGCAAGGCCGCCGAGTTGCAGCCGTGCGGCGCACATCGTCTTTTCCGCCTGGTGCGCGGTGTAGGCGAAACCGGTGGCAAGCACCTCGGCGCGGATCTTCGGCAGGCCCAGGTCGATGGCGGTGGCCGGACCGAGTTCGTCGGACAGCGCTTTCCAGAACTCGGGTTCGGGCGTCAGCACGGGCTGCTCGCCCATCGATGCCATGCACAGCGTGGTCACGGCCAGGCGCTGCTCGCCACCGCGCAGGAACGGCCGCGTGGTGACGCTCAGCCGCAATGGCTTGACGGTCTTCATCGGCGGCGCATCCGCGGCATCCGCTCAGGACGCACGCGGGATCTCCAGCGGCGTGCGCTCGCGGTCGATCGCGACCGAGGCGGCGTTTCGCGGGTCGTAGCGCAGATGAACGATCTTCAGCGGTTCCTGGAACCGGGGCACCAGCGCGTCCTCGACGAATGTGCGGATCGACGCCGTGTGCAGCGTGCCGGCGGTGTCGGCGTAGTCCACGTCGAGCACCACGGCGCAAACGGTCTGCCCGCGCGAGCCGCCGCGGGTCATGTTTCCCGGGTGCATGCGCAGGCTGCGAAGCACGCCGTCGGCTGGCTGGCCCGTTTGCGCGAGCGACAGCCACAGCTTCTGTTCAGCCGAATACAGCCGGCTCTCGCGGCGCATGTAGCCCACTGCGCCGATCGAGAACACGACGACCGCCGTCATGACGACGGCGAAGACAACCCAGAGAAGAATTTCCCAGACAGGCATCGTGTCCTTCACATGACGATGTGCATGGCCTGCGCATAGGTCGCGAGACCGTCCATCAGGAAGCGCAGCGCGGCGTTGCCGACCTGTATGGCTTCCTTGGTGATGTCGGTGCCCTTGTTCGCGATCTTGAAGGTGAGGAAGTCCACCTTGAGCACGGCGTATTGCGAATTGATGCCGTAGAACTGTTGCCGCACGCCCCAGAAGTCCAGCGAGGCGCCCACGGCTCCGAAGCGAAAGCCCACGCCGCCCGAACGCGCCAGCCGCCAGTCGCTGCTCTTGGCGTAGTTGTTGGTGTAGCTGACGGAGTTGTTGGTGTAGTTGTTCGTCAGGTTGTTGTAGGTGTTCGACGTCGTGTTGTAGACGCTGGTGTTGATGACGTGCTGCGTCGTGTTGTGGATGTGGTTCGTCGTGTTGAAGGTCACGTCCGGCGAGGTGTGCACCGTGGGGCCGGTGACGGTGGTGGTCGAGGGGCCGTTGACCTGCACCGTGTTCGAGGCGTTGATGGTGTCCTGGCGGCCCGCGCTCACGAAGCGGATTTCCTGTCCGTCGATGGTGCCGTTGAAGCCGCCGCTGATCGCCAGCTTGACGCCGCCCGTGATGGTGTCGTTCAGCCCGCCGCCGATCGAACGCGTCTTGCCGCCGGAGATGGTCTGCGTCACGCCGCCGGCCACTGTTTCGGTGAAGCCACCGGTCACGCTGCGGGTGTCGCCACCGCTGATGGTTTCCTTGGCGCCCGCGGTGATGTCGCGCGTCTCGCCGCTCTGGTAGGTGGCCGACTCGTGGCCCTTGATGAGGGTGGTGCGGGTGCCGCCGGTGGTGTGCGTCTCGTCGGCCTCCACCTCCACGTCGAGGTTGCGCTCGGCGTGCAGCAGGATCTGCTCGGCGCCCGAGCGGTCCTCGAAGCGCAGCATGTTGGCCTGGTTGGCCGCACCGCCCGCGCTGGAGCGCGTGAGGATGCCGCTGGCCGTGGCGTTGGCGGGCAGCTCCCATGGCGGCATCTGGTCGCTGTTGTAGACGCGGCCGGTGATGATGGGACGGTCGGGCTCGCCACCGATGAAATCGACGATCACTTCCTGGCCCACACGCGGCATGTGCATGGTGCCGTAGTTGGCGCCGGCCCAGTTGCTGGACACGCGCACCCAGCACGAGCTGTTCTCGTCCGACTGGCCGTAGCGGTCCCAGCGGAACTGCAGCTTCACGCGGCCGAAGCGGTCGGTCCAGATCTCCTCGGGACCGACCACCGTGGCGGTCTGCGGGCCGTTGGTGCGCGGGCGCGGCGTGGTGCGGGCGGGGCGGTAGGCCACGGAGGAGGGCAGCACGGTGAAGTCGAACTCGCACACCGATTCGCTGCTGCCGCCGGTGGAGTACTCGGGCTCCTGCAGGTTGTAGCGGGTCTCGGTGACGAGGTATTCGCGGTTGTCCGATTCGCGCGGGCAGTGCGTCATCTCGAACAGATAGCCCGGCGCCATGCCCACGACGTTGGTGTGGCCCGAAGCCAGCTCGTGCGCGCACTGCAGCTCCTGCAGGCGGACCTTGGCGTAGGCATCGCCCTGCTGGTGCTCGCTGTAGCCGCCCAGCCATTCGTAGACCTCGTAGGTCGAATGCTCGTGGGCTTTGGGGTCTTGCTGCACGCTCTGCAGCGAGGCGCGCGACTTCTTGAAGTCGAAGTCGTCGAGCATCACACGGCCCGAGGTGATCTGCTCGGCCACTCGCCACTGGTCGATGCAGGGCTCCAGCGCATTGAGCACGCGGTCGCGCGGGCGATAGGCGATGCTGGCGTGGCCGGGCAGCGGCTTGTAGCTGCCGGTGTCGTCGGCCAGCACCAGCAGGTGCGAGCCGTTGCCGTGCTCGAAGTGATAAGCGATGCCTTCGTGCTCCATGAGGCGGCTCACGAAGGCGAAGTCGCTTTCCTGGTACTGCACGCAGTACTCCATGGCGGGGTAGCTGCCCGTGAGGCGCTTGTCGAACTGGAAGCCGTACTTGCCCAGCACTTCGTCGAGCACCTCGGGCACGCTCTTGTTCTGGAAGATGCGGCAGTCGGTGGTGCGCGTGAGGTACCACAGCCACGGCTGCACCAGCGCACGGTAGATGTAGTGGCGGCCGGTTTCGTTGGCGCGGCCTACAAGCTCGAAGCGCACCACCGTGCCGTTGAGAAAGCGCGGCGCGCCTTCGTCGGCCAGCTCCAGCGTGAGCGAGGTGCCGAGCAGTTGCTTCAGGTCGAGGCTGAAGCTGGTGCTGACCATGTCCACCTCGAACTCGAAGAGTTGCGAGAGCCCCTCCCGTCCCCGCATGGCGCGGAACTTGAGCTGCTCGGCGCTCAGGACGGTGTGGACTTGGACAGTACGCGGCATTCGGAATTTCCCTGACCCATGGGGCTTCTGCGGATGCGAAACCTTCGATGGGCAGTCTAGAAATTCCTTATGTCGTATACATGACGCGCAGGGGCGGCACGGGCCGCTTTCCCCTCTGAAAACAGGCGTAGAAGAAGCCCTTACATCGAGGCTTCGAGCATTGCCTTGTAGTCGTCGCGCGTGGCCAGGCGCGGGTTGGTCTTGTGGCAGTGGTCGGCCATGGCGCCGTCGATGATCTGCTCGAACATCGCGGGCGTCACGCCCACCTCGGCCAGGCCCTTGGGCAGCCCGAGGCGCGCGTTCATGTCGCGGATGGCGTCGCCGAGATCGCCGGCCGAATCGAGGTGCATGGCCTGCGCCATGCGCTGAAGGCGCTGCTCCTTCTGCACCGATTCGGCGCCCGAGTTGAAGTGGATCACCGCGGGCAGGAAGAGGGCGTTGAGCGTGCCGTGGTGCAGGCGTGGATCGACGCCGCCCAGGCTGTGGCTCAGCGAATGCACGCAGCCCAGGCCCTTCTGGAAGGCCATGGCGCCCTGCATCGATGCGCTCATCAAGTTCAGGCGCGCCTCGCGGTCGCTGCCGTCCTTTGTTGCGCGTTCGATGTGGCCCCAGGCGCGTTCGAGCCCGTCGAGGCCGATGCCGTCGGCCGGCGGGTTGAACGCGGCCGACATGAAGGTCTCCATGCAGTGCGCGATGGCGTCCATGCCGGTGGCGGCCGTGAGCCTGGGCGGCAGGCCGAGCGTGAGCTCGGGGTCGCAGATGGCGGCCTTGGGCATCAGGAACCAGCTGTGGAAGCCGAGCTTGCGGTGGTCGTCGACGATGACGATGGCGCCGCGTGCCACCTCGCTGCCCGTGCCGCTGGTGGTGGGCACCGCAATCAGCGGCACCGCGCGCTCGGTGATCCTGGGCGACCCGCCTTCGATGGTGGCATAGGTCTTGAGCGGTCCTTCGTGCGTGGCCGCGATGGCCACGCCCTTGGCGCAGTCGATGGCCGAGCCGCCGCCCACGGCGATGAGCCCGTCGCAGCGGCCGCTTCGATAGAGCTCCACGGCCGCGCGCACCGCGGCTTCGGTCGGGTTGGAGGGCGTCTGGTCGAACACCGAGACTTCCAGGTCGGAAATGGCATCGAGCGCCTTCTGCAGCACGCCGGCCGCGCGCACGCCGGCGTCGGTCACGATCAACGGGCGGTTGATGCCGATGCGCGCGCACTCGCTGGACAGCAGCTTGATCGCGCCGAATTCGAACTGGATCTGGGTGAGGTATTGGATGAGTGCCATGAATGTGGATATGCCGTAGGGCAGTACGATTGCCGACCAGCCCAATCTAACAAGAGCGATCAGTCTTGCACACGAAAGAAACCCTTGCCGTTGTCGCGCCGGGAACACCCCCCGCCATACGACTTACCCCGAAGATGGCCAGCGTTGTCGAACGCATGGCGCGCGCCGGCCACCCCCCACTCGACCGGCTCACGCCGGAGGAGGCCAAGGCCTCCTACGAAAAGGGCGCCGGCGTGCTCGAAGTGCCCAAGCCCGAACTGGCGCGGGTTGAAGACTTCACCATTCCCGCACGCGATGACTTCGCGATCCCGGCAAGGTTGTATGCGCCGTCCACCGATGTGCTGCCCGCGCTGATGTACTTTCATGGCGGCGGCTTCACCGTCGGCAATATCCGCACGCACGACACGCTGTGCCGCGTGCTGAGCGCCAAGAGTGGCTGCGCGGTGGTGTCGGTGGACTACCGCCTCGCGCCCGTGCACAAGTTTCCGACGGCGTCGAACGATGCATGGGACGCCTTCGCCTTCCTGGCCCACGAGGGTAGACGCGTCGGTGTCGACACGCGGCGCCTGGCGGTAGGCGGCGACAGCGCCGGCGGCACGCTCGCGGCCGTGTGCGCGATCCTGGCGCGAGATGCTGGCCTGCCGCTCGCGCTGCAGATGCTGATCTACCCCGGCATGACAGCCCACCAGGACACGGCCTCGCACCAGCGCCACGTCAACGGCCCGCTGTTGACCAAGGCGATGATCGATTTCTTCTTCGCGCAATACGTCCGCACGCCGGCCGACCGCGACGACTGGCGCTTTGCGCCGCTGCTGGCCGACGACGTCGAGGGCGTGGCGCCGGCCTGGATCGGCCTGGCCGAGTGCGATCCGGTGGTCGACGAAGGCATCGCCTACGCCGACAAGCTGCGCGCCGCGGGCGTGCCGGTCGACCTGGAGATCTACCGCGGCGTGATCCACGAATTCGTCAAGATGGGGCGGGCGATTCCCGAGGCGCTGCAGGCGCAGGAGGACGCGGCCCGCGCACTCAAGGAAGCACTGGCACCATGAGCGAAGCAGCCACCCAACGCAGCAATTTCCGCTTCTTCCACCGCCTGCGCGTACGCTGGGCCGAAGTCGACATGCAGAAGATCGTCTTCAACGCGCACTACCTGATGTATTTCGACACCGCCATCTCGGACTACTGGCGCGCCTTGGCGCTGCCGTACGAAGAGGCGATGCATGCGCTGGGCGGCGACCTCTACGTGCGCAAGGCCACCATCGACTTCCGCGCCTCGGCGCGCATGGACGACATGCTGGACATGGGCGTGCGCTGCGCGCGCATCGGCAATTCTTCGATGGTGTTCGAGGGCGGGCTTTTCCGGCAGGACCAGTTCCTGGTCGGCTGCGAGCTGGTCTATGTGTTCGCCGACCCGGCGACGCAGACCTCGAAGCCGGTGCCTGCAGCCCTGCGAGAAGTGCTGACCGGCTACGAGGCCGGCGAGACGATGAGCACCGTCGAGACCGGCGACTGGGCCACCCTGGGCGGAGACGCTGGCGCCCTGCGGCGCGCGGTGTTCATCGAGGAGCAGAACATTCCCGAGGCGATGGAATGGGACGCGCAGGACGCCGTGGTGCTGCACGCGGTGGCGCGCAACCGCATCGGGCAGGTCATCGCCACAGGGCGGTTGCTGGCGGCCGAGAACGGCGTCTCGCACATCGGCCGCATGGCGGTGCACCGCAACCTGCGCAGCGGCGGGCACGGCGCTGCGGTGATGCAGGTGCTCGAAGACGCCGCCAGGGCGCGCGGCGACAGCGTGGTGGCGCTGAATGCGCAGCGCAGCGCCGAGCGTTTCTATGCGCGGCTGGGCTATGTGCCGCATGGCGACGGCTTCGAGGAGGCCGGCATCCCGCACATCGAGATGCGCCGGTCCCTTCTTCCTTCTTCTTCTCAATAGCGAGCGGGCGGGTCCGGCACGTAGCCTGGGTCGGAACCCGGGAACGGCGACGGACCGGCCGGACGCGGCCAGCGCGGCGCGGGCGGCACCGGGATCACGCCCGCGGCAACGAGGTTCTCGCGGCTGTCGTAGCGGATGCGGACCACTTCGTCGGGCGACGACTGCGCGCGCTCGAAGGTGGTCTTGCCGACATACGAGGTTTCGCGGCGGCCGTGCGCGGTGCCCAGGCTCGGGCTGGGCGCGGGCTGGCGCAGGCTGCCCACGGGGGACTCCGCTGCCGCGGTGGCACCGTCGGCCGAACCGGCCTTCGCGCGCGCATCGCCCAGGGACGATGAATCGCTTCGGCGCTCGCGCTCGCCGTGTTCGTCGCGGTACGGAAAAGGCGTGACCGGCGGCGGGAGCGGCTCGGGCATGCGCTCGCGGAACATCGCGACACCGATCACGCCCACGTCGTCCGGGCGGCCCGTGCGGCTCGCATAGGAGTTGCCGGCCGCGGCGAACTCGAAGGCCGCGATCTGCGAATCGCTCTTGCGCCAGCCGGTGATGTCGCTGCGCTCGCTGCCGCTGAACACATAGCCGTTCTGCCCGACGCCGGCCGTTTCGCCGGTGACGACGTTGATGCCGTCCACCGACATCACGGCCATGATGCGTTCGCCCGTCGCGTTGCGCGCCCGGATCGCGTAGCGCGCTCCGGGGCGGCCGGCCACCCAGTATTCGCCGCGGTGGCGGTAGATCGGCAGTTCGGTGCCGGTGCCGCGGTCGACCACGCTGATCTGCATCAGCGAGCCGATGCGGCTGGGCGGCGTGGGCGGGGCGTAAGGCCGCTCCGGGCTCTGCGCGCAGGCCGAGAACGAGGCCGCGGCGCTCAGGGCCAGGGCGGTGGAAAAGAGTCTGCGCTTCATGGTGTCTTCCTTGCCGGGAGTTGATCGGTGCAGGCTTCTACGGCGCAGCATCGGCGGCAGGGTTAAACGACGCGCAAAAAAATGGCGCCATCTGTTCGATAGCGCCGAACGCCCCTTTTCTTCAAGGGCGTTGGGGGAATGGGAGACTCAGATGTCCTCGAGCAGGGGGTAGGGCAGCGGATCGACCGTGAGTGCCGGGCCGTCGGCCGCGCCCGCGTGCAGGCCACCGGCCTCGAGCGCCGCGATCTGCATCGAGACCAGCGCGGACCAGCCGCCGCCGGGCGCTGGCGCGGCCTGCGCCACGATGCCCACGGGCTGCTCGGCATCGGCGGCCGCGAACACCTCCTGTCCGGCGGAGACGGGCGCATCGGCCTGCACGAGGTAGGTGCGCCGCTTCAGCGTGCCGCGGAACTGGCTGCGCGCGACCACTTCCTGGCCGGGGTAGCAGCCTTTCTTGAAGTTCACACCGCCGACCGATTCGTAGTTGATCATCTGCGGCACGAAGGCGTCGACGATCGGCGTGGTCAGCGTCACGATGCCGCTGCGCACCTCGCTCCACTGCCACAGGGCGGCATCTAGCGCGGGGCCCGTGGGTGCGGCGTGGCCGGCCGGCGCGATCCAGAGCGCACGTGGCACGCCGTCGGCCGGATACAGCGACACGGCGCTGGCGTCTTCGCCGACGGCCGTGCGCTTGCCGGGCGAAGCGGCGGCGTCGAGGCTGTTGCCGGTCAGGGCGGTGCCAGCCAGGCCATACAGCGCAAACTGCTCGGTGGCGTCGGTCAACTTGGCCTTGGCGCGCAGCACGAACATCGACAGGCGCTTGAGCGTCGCGGCCAGGATGTCGCGGCTGCACACCAGCAGGATCAGCTCCGGTTGCGGCTTGATGCCGATGAAACTCGCGATCACACGGCCCTTGGCGGTGCACAGCGCAGCCAGCCGGGCGTCGGAGGCCTCGAGCAGCGAGAAGTCCTGGGTGAGCTGGCCGTGCAGGAAGCTGGCGGCGTCCGGGCCCTCGGCACGGATCACACCGAGGTGGGAGAGGGCGGTCACGCCATTGAGAACGACTGTGGTCATCGCTGAATTATCATGGCCGGGCCTGTTCCTTCGGGGCGGCAGGGGCTCCTTCCCTGCAGCCTGCGAATCCATCGGTTTTCTCCGGCTTTTTCCGTCTTCCCCATATCGGATCCGTGCGCAGCTTCTTCCTTACGCTTTTCCTGCTCGCTGCCCTGATCGCGCTCGCGCTCGGCGGCGCCGGTCTCTGGTGGGTGCACCAGCCGCTCAAGCTGCCGGCGCCCAGCGTCGACCTGTCTGTCGAGCCCGGCACCACGCCGCGCGGCATCGCACAAGCCGTGGCCGACACGGGCGTCGACGTGCAGCCGCAGCTGCTCTACCTGTGGTTCCGCATCTCGGGACAAGACCGCCAGATGCGCGCCGGCAGCTACGAGCTGGAACGCGGCGTCTCGCCCAAGCTGCTGCTCAACATTCTGGTGCGCGGCGAGGAAGCCACGCGCAGCCTGGTGCTGGTCGAGGGCTGGAACATCCGCCAGGTGCGCGCCGCGCTCGCCAAGGCCGACCAGCTCAAGCCAGACAGCGTGGGCCTGAGCGACGAGGCGCTGATGGCCAGGCTGGGCAAGCCGGGCCTGCATCCGGAAGGGCGTTTCTTTCCGGACACCTACACCTACTCGAAAGGCTCGACCGACATCGCCCTGATGCAGCGCGCGATGCGGGCCATGGACAAGAAGCTCGAAGCCGCCTGGGCCGCCCGCGCTTCCGATCTGCCGCTGAAATCGGCCGATGAGGCTCTTATTTTGGCCAGCATTGTCGAAAAGGAGACAGGCAAGGCCAAAGACCGCTCGGAAATCGCGGCTGTCTTCACCAATCGCCTGCGCATCGGCATGCCGCTGCAGACCGACCCGACGGTGATCTACGGCATGGGCACCGCCTTCGACGGCAACCTGCGCAAGAAAGACCTGCTGACCGACACGCCCTGGAACACGTATACGCGCGGCGGGCTGCCGCCGACGCCGATTTCCATGCCCGGCAAGGCAGCGCTGCTGGCTGCGGTGCAGCCGGCGCAGAGCAAGTCGCTGTACTTCGTCTCGCGCGGCGACGGCACAAGCCAATTCAGCAGTTCGCTCGACGACCACAACCGCGCGGTCAACCGCTATCAGCGCGGGGGCGGCAGCGATTCCAAACCGAAGGCGACCCAATGAGTGACAACGGTCTGTTTCTGACGCTCGAAGGCATCGACGGGGCGGGCAAGTCGAGCCACCTCGATGCGCTGGAAGCCCTGTTCAGGGCGCAGGGCCGCGAGGTCGTGCGCACGCGCGAGCCCGGTGGTACGCCGCTGGCCGAGACGCTGCGCGAGTTGATCCTCGAGCAGCTGATGGATCCGCTGACCGAATCGCTGCTGGTGTTCGCGGCGCGGCGCGACCACATCGCGCAGGTCATCGAGCCGGCGCTGGCGCGCGGCGACGTGGTGCTGTGCGACCGGTTCACCGACGCGACCTTTGCCTACCAGGGCGCGGGGCGGGGCTTCGATCAAGCCGTGCTGTCGACGCTCGAACAATGGGTGCAGGCGGAGGCGGGCAGGGCGGCGCCACTTCAGCCGCACATCACGCTGTGGTTCGACCTGGCGCCCGGGATCGCGGCGCAGCGATTGGCCGGCGCCCGCGTGCCCGACAAGTTCGAAGCCCAGCCCGTCGAATTCTTCAGCCGCGTCGCCCAGGGCTACGCGGCCCGCGCGGCCGCAGATGCGAACCGCTTCGTGCGCATCGATGCCAGCCAGGCCCGCGACCAGGTGTGGCAGCAGGTCGAAACGGCATTGGTGGCGCGTGGCGTGCTGAACCGAGGAACGGCCCGATGAGCGTGCCGGCCCTGTCCCCCTGGCTGCGCCAGCCGCTCACGGAGTTGCTGCGCCAGCGCGGCCATGCCTGGCTGCTTCAAGGTCCCTCCGGCATCGGCCAGTACGAACTCGCGCTGGCGCTCGCGTCCGCATGGCTGTGCGAGCAGCCGACGCCGGAGGGCACAGCCTGCGGCCACTGCGCCAGCTGCCATGCCATCGAGGTTCGCACGCATGCCGACCTGTGCGTGCTGATGCCCGAAGTCGCCATGCAGGAACTGAACTGGCCGCTCGACGAGAAGGCGCAGGCCGACATCGACGACAAGAAACGCAAGGCGAGCCGCGAGATCCGCGTCGAGGCGATGCGCGATGCGGTCGGTTTCGCGCAGCGAACCAGCGCGCGCGGCCGTGGCAAGGTGGTGCTGGTGTATCCGGCCGAGCGCATGAACACCATCACCGCGAACGCGCTGCTGAAGACGCTCGAAGAGCCCGTCGGCGATGTGCGCTTCGTGCTCGCCAGCGAGGCCGCGTGGCAACTGCTGCCCACCATCCGCAGCCGCTGCCTGGGCTTCACGCTGCCCTGGCCTGAAACCGCCGAGGCCGAAGCCTGGCTGGCCGCGCAGGACGTGCCCGCCGCCGATGCGGCCGCATTGCTGCGCGCCGCCGGCGGCCGGCCGAGCGACGCCTTGCGGCTCGCGCGCTCGGGTCAGTCGCCCAAGGCCTGGTCCTTGCTTCCCAAGGCCATGACGCGTGGCGACGTGGGCGCGCTGGCCGATCACGCGCCGGCGCAGGCCGTCGGTGCGCTGCAGAAGCTTTGCCACGACCTGATGGCTGTCGGCAATGGCGCCGCGCCCCGGTTCTTCGATGCCGCCGACCTGCCCGCCGCGCCGTCGCGGCTGGCGCTGGCGCGCTGGTCGAAGTCGTTGGCAAGTGCCGCCAGAACCGCGGAACACCCGTTCAATGCGGGCCTCATGCTGGAAGCGCTTGTGAGCGAAGCGCGAACCACCCTAAACTCTGCCGCTCGTCGCCCATGAACCAACCTGTCGCCTCCGCCGTTCCCAACGCCACGCCCGCCCGGCCGAGCGTCATCCAACTCGCCATCAAGGAAAAGGGCGCGTTGTACGCGGCTTACATCCCTTTGTTCGCAGAAGGCGGCATCTTCATTCCGACCACGCGCGAATACCGGCTCGGCGACGATGTCTATGTGCTGCTGACGCTGCCCGAAGACCCGCAGCGCTATCCGGTGGCAGGCAAGGTCGCCTGGATCACGCCATCGCGTGCGGCAGGCAACCGGGCACCGGGCGTGGGCATCCGGTTTCCGTCCGACGAAAAATCGCGCCAGCTCAAGGCACGCATCGAGGCTGCGCTGGGCGGTTCGATGGCCTCCGACCGTCCCACGCAAACCATCTGAGTTTTCCGCCGTCCCCGTGACGCGGAACTCCGTCGACGGCGCCACCTCCCACCAGGGAGTGCGCCGCGCACTTCACCATTTCCGATGTTCACCGATTCCCACTGCCACCTCACGTTCCCCGAGTTCGCGGACCAGATGCCGCAGATCCGCGCCGCCATGGCCGCCGCGCAGGTCGACCGGGCGCTTTGCATCTGCACCAAGCTTGAAGAGTTCGACGACGTGCAGGCGCTGGCCGCCAGCTACGACAACTTCTGGGCCAGCGTCGGCGTGCACCCCGACAACGAGGACATCGCCGAGCCCAGCGTGGAAGACCTGGTGCGGCTGTCGGCCAGGCCCCGCGTGGTCGCCATCGGCGAAACCGGCCTCGACTACTACCAGATGGAGGAACGCAAGGGCGGACGCAGCATCTCCGACATGGAATGGCAGCGCGACCGCTTTCGGGTGCACATCCGCGCCGCTCAACAGACCCGCAAGCCGCTGATCATCCACACCCGCGAGGCCTCGTCCGACACGCTGGCGATCCTCAAGGAGGAGGGCGAGGATGGCGCCGGCAATGCGGCCGGCGGCGTGTTCCATTGCTTCACCGAAACCGCCGAGGTGGCGCGCGCGGCGCTCGATCTGGGTTTCTACATCTCGTTCTCCGGCATCCTGACCTTCAAGAAGGCCCAGGATCTGCGCGACGTAGCCGCTTTCGTGCCGCTGGACCGCATGCTGATCGAGACCGACAGCCCTTACCTCGCGCCCGTGCCGTACCGCGGCAAGACCAACAATCCGTCCTACGTGCCATTCGTGGCACGGCAGATCGCCGAACTGCGAAAAGTGCCCGTGGAGGCCATCGCCAAAGCCACGAGCGACAACTTCGAAACGTTGTTCAGGGACGTTAAATCATGAAGAACTACATCAAAAAATCTCTTTATCTCATTGTTTTTGCTGCATCTTTTTCAGTGCATGCCGGTTCGTTCGAAGACTTCTTCCGGGCCGTGCGTGGCGACAACGCCAGCGGCGTGCGCACGCTGCTGCAGCGCGGTTTTGATCCGAACACGCGCGACGAACACGGCCAGACGGGTTTGCTAATCGCATTGCGTGAGCCTTCGCCGAAAGTCATCCAGGTGCTGATCGAGTCGCCTCAGACCAATGTGGACCTGACCAACGCCAAGGATGAAACCCCGCTGATGCTGGCCGCGATCAAGGGCCAGCAGGACCTGGTCACGCAACTGCTGAAGCGCGACGCTGCGGTCAACAAGACGGGTTGGACGCCGCTGCACTACGCCGCGACCAGCGGCCAGTTGACCATCATGAAGGTGCTGCTCGACAACTACGCATTCATCGACGCGCAATCGCCCAATGGCACCACGCCGCTGATGATGGCTGCGATGTACGGCTCGAGCGAGGCGGTGAAGCTGCTGCTGGCCGAGGGCGCGGACACCACGATGAAGAACCAGCTGGGCATGACGGCCGTCGACTTTGCCAACAAGGCGAACCGTCCGGAAGCGGCGTCGTTGATCACTGCGGCGGCGGCAGCCAAAGCCAATGCGCCCAAGGCGATTCCGAAGGACGGCAAATGGTGAAGCCGGCGGGCGCCATGTTGCTGGCGTTTGGACTGATGGGTTTCGCGTCCGGCGCGATGGCGCAGCACTCGATCTACAAGTGCGTACATGGCGGCAAGGTCGCTTATTCGAACGAGCCGTGCCCGGACGCGAAGAAGGTCGAGGTCAAGCAGACGAAGGGCGTGAACTACGAGGGCCGGGGTTCGGGGAGCGCGCTGAAGCGTTGATACCGGCTGGGGGCCTCGTTGTGTTCATCTGAAATAAACACAATGTGCATTATGTTAAATCATAACGGCCGATCGCCATGAGTTCGTCGTCAACAGTCGGCCGACAGAAAGTTGCACATCGAAAACGGCCTTCCGCGACATGAACTACGCACTGGGCCCAGTAATCCACAGCAGCTAACGGTTGCGGAACGCGAAACTGGCAGCGTCGCGAAAGCGACGTGAAAGAGACTCAGTGGCCCAAGGGCCGCTGATCTCCGCGAAGGCGGCCCCTCGCGACCCATTCATGGATAACACGTCAGGACGGGAAGCGCGCCATCATTGCGCACGTCAGGGGGCCTGCCCGGCCCGTCGGCGTTGTCAGAAATACGCCTGAAGGCGCTTGCCAAGTCGATGGATATACCAACCGCAGGCTGCCATTACCAAACCGACGTACAGCACTACCAGTGCAACGGCAGGAGCCCACCCAGGCACGGAGGAAGCCAACCCGGCGATGAGAGGGTCGCGAGGTAACTGAAGGAGTTTCCAGATGACGATCAAGGGAGTGGCTCCGAGCATCACTGCCGTCCACCCGCACCACCAGAGTTCGCGACCGCGCTGGCGCATTACTCTCCAGTCCCCTTCGAATTTCTCCATCAGCCAGTCATCCATACCGGTGCTCCAAAGATTGGGGGAAGGTTACTGGCATGGTCACTCGGTATCGCCTCAATGGACCGGGAGGCCCAGCTTTACCATGATGCCGACGTCTTGACGATCGAGCGCTCTCTTCACGGCCGCCTCCGCCTCGCTGAATGCTGACGTCCACGCTCGAGCATCAATCGCCTCCTGCGGAAAAAGCGAAGAGCCCCCTTCCCGCGTGAGCTTCGCGCTTGCCAAGAAGCATGGGCGAACCTGCGCAGTGCCGCCGAGCTTGCTTTCCATGACTAGGCGAAAATTCGCCGCCGCAGCGGACAACTGATCGACGGGAACACCATCGGCAGTGATCATGACCTCGTATTGCATGCTGAATTCTTTTCTCTCAAATGTGCGGCCAACGCAGCCTTCGTCGATCAGTTCATTTGCTGCCGGTCCTGCCTGGGCATTGAGCCGAGGCTGCAAACTGAAACGATGTCTAGCAGGTTGGCCGGGCAGGTGCAAAGCCCGAACGAGTTTGTACCGCGCGCGAGCATAAGTCGTACCTAGTTTCGGGGTTGCGCCGTTTGTACGATCCAAGTAGTGACCGCTTGTCGCACCAATCGAATTCGCGGCCTCTGCGCACAGGCGCCGTCCAATGATGATTTAAGAAGAACCGGCTTGCAAGTACTGCTGTTTGGCGATACGACCTCGGCTTTGACAGGACTACAAGGCCTGCGTACTGTCGGTCCTCGACAAAACGTAACCCGAGGGATTGATGGACGCAGCAAAGCAAGAGACAACAGAGCTCGCCGTGGTCGCGGCGGTGATGCCCAAGTCGGGGTCGATAGACGCTCTCCAGCGGGAAGTTCAGCGCAAGCTAGGACGCTGCATGCTGCGCTTGCAGCAGTACGAGAGCATGATCAAAAAGCTGGCCGTGAACTTCCAGATCGCGGGCCCCTCGACACAGCTGCATGACATCCAGCAGAAGCGCGAGGCGGCGTTCGCTACCCAAACGCTTGGCGGCCTCGTTACGGCGTTGAGCGGCACCTATCTCTCCCCTCACCCTTTCCCCGCGGATGACGCCTCAGGACCCGAATGGGAACCACCAGACAGTAAGCAGATCTGGTTTCGGATGGATGCGCGCATCTCGCTGGACCCCGGGGACTACGATCGCGTCGTCTCAGGTCTGCGCGACCTGGTGAGCTTGCGTAATCGCTTGGCGCATCATTTCATCGGGA
Organism: Variovorax sp. Varisp85; assembly: GCF_047304045.1. Classification (NCBI taxonomy): domain Bacteria; kingdom Pseudomonadati; phylum Pseudomonadota; class Betaproteobacteria; order Burkholderiales; family Comamonadaceae; genus Variovorax; species Variovorax sp. Varisp85. The sequence continues at coordinate 24,949 of NZ_JBGLYN010000019.1, read as the reverse complement.
TGTTCGACCTCGGGTCGGAGCAAGGCTGCCTGGACGCCGATGCCTATCTGGACGAGAGCCATGCGCAGATCGACCTGCGTTGCATTGAGGCAAGTGGCTGGCTCCAGTCCTTGGACAAGGGCCGTCAGCAGATGGCCGCGTTCATGGCGAGCGACACCTGGTCGGACTTGATCATCCACGGCATCGAACCGGATGGCACCGTGAATTGGGGATTGAGCTCGATGGTCGAGCATCTGCGCAAAGCTGAAACCGTCTTGGCAGTGGACGGCTGGACGCCACTGGCCGGGATGGTGGAGCGGATGCAGGCGCTGCATCCCGAGTACACGTTGGAGCGCTACCGGTGCTCCAGTTGGCGCCAGGTGCTGAATGACTGCGGCCAATTTGAACAACGCTGCGTGGAAGGCGTTGGCTCAAAGGATAGTCGGACATGGTTTCGGAGCAGGACGGGCAAGGTGGCGTAGCCACGCTGAAGCGCAACAGAAATCTTGCTCGGTCCTCTGCCAATTTAGAGCTCGTCTCCCCTCGGCGACGGCGGAAAGTGGGAGCGGAATGCCGTAGGTTTGGTCAGGCGGGAATTGATGATTTCCTGACGGCTGGACCCCTCGCTGCTTCGGAAATCGCGAGGGGACGTTTGGTCGGTTTGCGTGCGTAACGACTACCGAACAGTCTCAGTCGTGCCTGAGTTCATCGGTGCTTCGAGCGTTGCTCAATCGGTGCAAGACCGGCACGCACTCTCAAATCGTTCAACTCGGCCCACGCCGTGTCTTCAATCCATTCCCGCAGGTCAGAACTTGTGTCCGCGAAGAGGGTATGCAAGATGTTGGGCCGACTGTCGAATGTGTCGACAGCGTACTCCAACCAGCTCCCATAGCCTTCAGGCGGCTGCCGATCACGCGCGTTGCCCGGCAGTTTCTCTTTGTCGATTTCGCTCATTGCTCGACTCCTTCGCGATGGGACTCTTCCATTCAGGCAGTTGCTGATGCGCCTGGCGCGCGCCGCCCCTTCCCCGTTTTCGATGCGATCGCCTTGGCCAACAGGCTGCGCGTGGCTTCGTGGGCTTTCTCCTCCGCCGCCAATCGAGCTCGGAAGTCGTCGTGGGCTTGTCTGGCGGAGCGAACATCTGCCTGTACTTGTGAACGCTCGGCAGATTTTGCAGCAAGCTCGGCGCGAAGCTGCTCGGCCACCTTCTCGGCCGTCCGCAGTGAAGCGCGTTCAGCCTCCAGTTTAAAGGCGCCCTCCTCTTCGCAGCGACCCCGCAGCTTCTGCTCCTTGGCCAGGTCGGCGGCCGCTTGGCGGGTTGCCAGACGTTCGCGATCGATGTCCCCCAACAGCCGGTGCTCGCGCGTGGTGTGCCGCGCCTCGATCTCCTTGACGGCCTCTTCGCGGGCTGCCGCGGCCGCCCGATGTTCAACCCGCTGTGTTTCATGCAGTGCCTGTGCGTGCGCAAGCGCCTCCTGAAGCCGGCGAATCTCGCCTTGCGCGCCATCGTGCAGGCGCGATGTTTCTGCCTGCTGGGCGTTTGCGGATTCGAGCGCCTGCCGCGACGAGGCCAGCGCGCTCTCGAGGCTTGCCCGGGCCTGTTCGAACGCGACCTCCCGCTGCCTGAGTTGCTCCTGCTGTTCGTCGAGTGCAGCTGCCTTGAGTTCGTGGTCGCGCCGGAGAGCTTCGGTCTGCAGCGCCTGCGCGCGGGCCGCCTCCTCTCGCGCGGCCTCCCAGAGCTTTTGGGCGATCTGCAATAGCGCCGGCGGAATGCCTCCCAGCGTGGCGCTATGCAGAGCGACATCTGGGCTTTGGCCGAGCCTTTTCCCGAGCGCCGCAAACCAGCGCTCGAGCATCGGGCTCACGGTGTTCGGCGAGCCGCTGCCGATTTTCTGCCGGACCCTCTCGATGGTCGGGCGCAGCCCTTCGGCCAGCAGCTGGTCCGCTGCGGCCCACACCTGCGGCTCCTGGATGCCTCTCGAACTTCTGCTCTCCATCTGCGGCTCCGATTCAGGCTTTTTACCCTCGATAAAATGAAAACTTATCGAGAGTTGTATTCTATATATGTAATACATCATACATGACATGTATTAAATAATATGAAATCCGAGCCCGTGAAAACCTCGGTGGCCGAGGTCAGTCTCAAGCGCCACCCCATGCTCGACCCGGCGAAGCTGTCGGAAATGGCGGAAGACGCCGCGCGCGAGCTGCTGCGCGAGGGCGAATCCGCCAACACGCTGGCGGCCTACCGCTCCGCGCTGCGCTACTGGGCCGCGTGGTTTGCCGCGCGGTATGGCCAGCCGCTGCGTCTGCCGGTGCCGGTGCCGGCGGTGGTGCAGTTCGTCGTGGACCACGCCGAGCGAACGACCCCAACGGGCCTGGTCTCGCAACTGCCGGCCGCGGTCGATCGCGTGCTGGTGGACAACGGCTACAAAGGCAAGCTGGGTGCGCCCGCCTTCAGCACCCTGGTGCATCGGGTCGCCGTCCTGTCCAAGACCCATCAGCTGGCGCACCAGGTGAACCCCTGCGGCGATGCACTGGTGCGCGAGCTTCTGGCGAAGACCCGGCGAGCCTACGCCAAGCGCGGCGCCCTCCCCCGCAAGCAACGCGCGCTGAGCAAGGAGCCCTTCCAGGCCCTGCTCGCCACCTGCGATGACTCACTACGCGGCCGACGTGATCGGGCTCTGCTGCTGTTCGCTTGGGCCACCGGTGGACGTCGACGGTCCGAGGTGGCGGCGGCCACGTTTGACAACTTGCGTCGCGTCGAGCCGGCCGTCTTTCTCTACACGCTGACGCATTCCAAGACCAACCAGGCGGGCGTGGAGCGGCCGCAGGACACCAAGCCGCTGGTCGGCAGCGCGGGCGAAGCGATGGCCGCCTGGCTGGCCGCCAGTGGCATTACGAGTGGTGCGCTGTTTCGACGGGTGCGCAAAGGTGGACATCTGGGCGAGGTGCTCAGTGCTGCGGCCGTGCGCGACATCGTCAAAGAAAGGTGTGCGCTGGCCGGCATCGAGGGGGAATTTTCCGCGCACTCGCTGCGCTCGGGCTTTGTGACCGAGGCCGGACGGCAGAACATGCCTTTGGCCGAAACGATGGCAATGACGGGGCATCAGAGCGTCGTGAGCGTGTTGGGGTACTTTCGCGCGGAGGCCGCGCTCGGTAGTCGAATTGCCAGCCTTCTAGACGACCGGAATATCTGAGCAACGACCTGCAAATCCGTAGATCTCTGGTTCGAGGTCGGTGGAATCCAACGCTGGAGCCTATCCATGTGTGTTCCAAGGTAGCCTCGATTTGTTTGAGGCGATGATCGTTTCCTCCACGAAGAGGCGCAGCGACTCAGGCTGTACTTTGATTAGCGAAAAGCCGATCTCTTCGCCCGCAGCAACTGCAGTCTTAACAGCTGCGAGCATCGAACCAGTTCGTTCATTCTTGGAAATTAGGTGGTGGCTGATACGTTCGCGCAGACTCACACTCTTCCTTTGACCGACGTACACCGGAACCCAATGTTTCTCGTTCTTACCACGGACGTACAGCGCGTAAACATTGCCGCGACCACGCAGGGACTTCAGCAAGGTGGCGTTGACGCTCTTGATCTCGGTGACAGGCCAATGCGTAAGCGAGCACTCTGGCGGGTATTCGAATTGGTGCTGCACACCGGCCAACAGGGCCGCGGAGGCTAGACCTTCGGGTCCCGTGTGGGTAGGCGGATGCATGGTCGTACTTATTGCCGGCGTTGGAGTCAAATGGCTGCCTGAGGGCCTTGGAGGCCGCTGTTCTTTGCTGTTTTCAGCAAGCGGTTTGCTATCTTGTCTGTTCGGTATGTTCTCTCCCAACGATTAACCTCGCCAAACCTTCGCATGGTGGAAGGCAAGATAGTGACGATGACGGTCATGCAAACCAGAAACAGCCATCGAATTGGGCAGCCCGAGTGATTCGATGTCTTTGCGATCTACGCGAGCCGACATGCGGACAGCACCATCAAAGTCGACAGTTAAAAGCCCCGCGTCGAACAACGCATCGAGGTGCGGGGCAAGCAGGAAGCCATTGAACACGTCCAGACGTTCATCGTCGTCCGCGCAAAGAGCCCAGGGCTTGATGTGAGAGGCACGAAGCAGCTCCGCGATCCCAAGCCCACTCACACAGCAGTGGCCTTGCCAATAGTCAAGCAGTGAAGCGCGGAAGAGGTTCTGACCAACACGCTGAACTACAAGACGCTCAGCCTCGGTGGACCGTTGCAAGTTAGCGGTTTGCCAACGGAAGTTGTCGGCGACTCGATTGGGCAGCGTGCGAGCGCGGGCAGCGGCGGCCCGAAGCGCATCATAGAGCTCCGAGAAACCTCTCGCGACATAGGCCACCCCACCGGCGGCGTTGCTGACTATTTGGGCGTTCGACGCTGAGACTTCGAAGGAAAGGTCGCCCACAGGTCGAACGACCACCGACTCAGGGAAGAGCGCCGACCTGAGCTCCAGACCTTCAATATGCTCGACAGGAGTCATTTCAAAGCCGCAATCTGCGGCCGCCTTTTCGAGCCGAACTCGTTGCAGAGGCGTCATCGCGAGCCCGTCGAAGCTGTGCTCACGCCCCCGCTCCCCTAAGCCTTTGACAGCCGCGGTACATCGAGTCGAACAGGTCCCGTACCTTGGCATTGGCCCAGACGAATGGGCGCTGGATGTCGGGCAAGCCGATGCGCCCAAGGCCAATGTCGTTTATGAGGCCACCAAGCGAGTAGTGGACTTCCTTGAACAGCGTGTCTGTCATTCTGAATTTCTCCTCAAGCCGTCCCAAATCAAGTTGCGAGTATTGCCAGTCACAGTCCTTCAAGCACTGCACTGAAATATGCCGGATAAGTAGCGAGAACACCGGCGACGACCTCTCGGTATTCGGCCAGAGCAGGACTGAAATGCGAACCTTCATACCCAGCCAACCAAATCTCAATCGCGACGTCCTGTGCAACGCATCGGTCCGCGAGTCCGGACTCATACACTGAAATGGCGAGCTTGCTCGGCAACCCGTACTTCAGCGATTTCTGAAAATCCTTCAGCGTGGCCGAGCCCTCAGCGGCGAGTCCGGTCGTCCCGAAGAGGAACTGACCTACCCCCGCGAGAACGAGTGGACAGTCGAATCCGAGACAACCATCGAGGAAATTGAGTACGTCAACTTCGGTGAGACGGCGCCTGCCATCCTCTCCCCAAGGTTTCGTCGCTCCGGCATCCATTGCCAAGCCAATGAGCTCGCGATAGGAAGAACCGCGCATCCAGGCCTGCGCGAGTTGTAACGGAGTTCCGTTGGGCTCCATCCTCGTCAGGAGCTTGTCATCGACCGTTGCCAGGAACAAGGGCCATACGGCCTGCAGCCAGTCATCAGCAGTTGATAACGGACGCAGCGTTTCCTCATGTTGTTGTACCCATGCTTCCACGGAGGCGGCATCGATCGCGCCAAGCAAGGTTTTGGCAAATATGGTTTGTCTTCCCGGCTCCGGGGCCACCCGCTCGATATGGTCTGCGGCTAGGTCAAAGAGTTGTGCCAGCGCGATCTTCGACACATCGTCCGCCAACGCATACGCAAGCGTCGACGCTGCCAAGATGCGCACTCGAACTTTGAAGTCTTCGAAACTGTCTGCTCCGCGGTTCGCCATCAAATAGCTCTCGAGTGCTGTCAATAGCTTCTTGCGCTCGACAATTCCTCGCACAAGTACCCGAGCGTCAAGCGATGAATCTGGATACGTTTTGCACGCCTCCGTGGCCCAGTCATCTAACGAATCACCGGACAAGAAGTAGGCATTCAAGACCATGTCCAGGGGTAACTGAACTACGTTGTCCCAATCAGGTGAGGGAAATGGCGCCAACAACGTCAGCAGCGAGCTCGATGTCTCTTCTGAATTCTCCGGCTGCAAGAGTTCGACCGCGTTCTTCAGGCGCCACTTCTCCGCTTGGCGCCTGTCGATGATCCTAGGATCCGCGAACAGTACCAGGCCCTCGGTGTGCATGCCGGCACGGCCGGCACGGCCAATCAAATTCTGGAAATCCCTTGTCTTGATTCGTTCGATGCCCTGATTGACGCCCGAGACGATGAGGTACCGAATAGGGAGGTTGACACCTTGAGCCAGGGTTGAGGTGCAAACGACGAGCTTGATGAGCTCACTTTGCATCGCGTGTTCGATAGACAACCGCAGCCCTTGCGGTGTCGTACCGTGATGAACGAAGACACCCAAGGCCGCCGCTCGGGCGACCGTTGACTCGGCGCCGAAGTGCTGGGTTGCAAGATGGACCAGGCGTTGTATCTCGTCAGCGTCCGAGGCTGCGGCAGGAGGAGGCAGATTGAAGCCGCGCTCGTACACCTCCACGGCCCGCTCAGCAAGGCCGTTGGCAGTGTCCTTCCTTCCGCAGAAGACGGCGACGGCGCCGTTCGGCGTCAGTCGAATGCCAAGGTAAAGCGACACGTCCTTCCAAGCATCGTCACCCTTCTCCGGAAAAAAGCGCGGCCTTCGCTCCCTTCCGCGAAGCTCCAGCTCTTGGGATTCGATGCTCCGCGGGACGAAGTAATCTGGCCGCGCATAGTTATCAGACTCGAAGAAGAAGAGCTGCCCAAGTCGCTCGCTCCATGTCGCAAACGCAACAGACCGGGCCGTCGACAAGAGCCCAGTGCCGTTGACGACGTTCGGCTGGGCGCCGATGAGCCACGTTCCTACTGCTTCGGCATTTTTGATGACCGCAGAGATGAGAATCGTCTGCGCCGAGACTTGAAGCAGCCCTTTGATTTCCGTGAGCAGCAGTTCGTAGGTGATGCCGCGTGATCCAGTATCGAACTGGTGCCCTTCGTCGTAGACCACCATGCCGATGTGCGCGACCAAGCCCGGTTCCTGTCGCAAGACGTACAGCAGCTTTTCCGGCGTCAGCACCAGGAGGTACCGCGTCGTGGGTGCAGTCTGGCCCAGGAGCTCGGCCAACTGGTCAACGAAGTCCAGTTGCAGCGCATCCGAGAGTTCGTTGACCTTGACGTCTTCCCCTTTGAAAGAATGACGCAAGGAGGTGGCTATCTCGTGACACAGGGCGCGGAATGGTGCAACGAGCACAGCTACCCGTGTTCGATCAGCCAAGAACGCGCTCCGAAGAATAATTTCGACGGAACGCGTCTTCCCTGCACTCGTGGGCATCTGGACTACGCCGGACCGCCCGGAGAAAAGGCCAGCCGTGCCAAGCAACTTCTGGGATGGCCAGAGCTCCTTGGGGAAGCCGGGGCGGCGTATTGCTTCTGCCCAGGCTCCACTATTCAATCCGCTGAACCCGGGCAGCAATGTCCAGGCCGAGCCAGCCATCCGCAGTTTGACCACCGCCGATATCACCTCGGCAAGTACGACGTCTCGAGATGTACCCTTGGCGTATGTCAACCGCCGAAGTTCATCCAGCATCGTCACCACTGGCTCGACCGGGCCCCCCTCGTTGAAGTGGCTCATCAGTTGGCGGGCCAATTTACGAAACAGATGGTCAGGCAAGTTCGGCTCCTCACGCCAGTCCGCCCGAAGTGCCCAGATAGCCAACTGCTCGATGGCATCGCCACCTTCCACAGGAAGACGTCGGGCCAGCACCAGGCTGCTTCCAGGGCGCTGCCCCAAGAAATAGCTGGCCGATGCAAGCAGCGTGACCTCTCGCGACACGCCCGTATCGAACCGAGAACCCAGGTAAGCGTCGAAGAAGCTGGCCGCGAAGCCAATGTCATCCCGCAGGTCGTCTGGCAATCCCTCTAGAACGTCAGGCGCATCGTTGAGCGCCGCAGATGCATCCACGAGCGTTCCAATCGACAGCGGGAACAGCGCAGCGGGTTCCACGTCTTCAGGCACGGCAATGTGCGACGCCACGGGCAGCCCCAGCTCGTACATCTTCCCTTTCGAGCGCGTAATGCCGAAGTACCGGCGGCTGGCGGCTTCAGGCTTCATCGGCTGCTCGCTGGTACAGGGCATGAGCCAGCGTCATCAGGTCTGTGCCCTTGACAGCGATGAGCTTCAAGTTCCCTGCGTTGTTGTGTTCAGCCGTGATGGTTGCCTTGATGCCGTCAATGTCGAATGCGCCATCAGAAAGAATGGCGGCAGCGCCCGAGAGAAGCCGGTAGGGGCGGTCCACGGCATTCTGGAATCGTTGCACGACCAACATAGGTGCCTGCTGGCCTGCAAGGTACATACGGCGCTTCATCGCGGCCAGCGTTTCGCCGGCTCGCAGGTAGTCCTTTCCTGAGTCGTTAACCGCGACTTGCAGTCTTCCGCTGTACTTGCCCCCGCTCAGTTGCGCCTTCACTTCGAAGGTCAGCATTTCGTCGGTAGGCTTCGGTTGCTCGGCGCTTGGGCACTTGAAGCCGACAATATCGACGCCCTTGACGGACTCGTCCCGGCTTCCCTTCTCGGCATACTTTCCGCGCGGCACCCAGTAGCCGAGCATGAACTCCACGAAGTCTGAGACCAACAGTTCCGCGAAATCTCCAGCACGAACTGCCGGCCCTGGGGCGGCGCCTTTGTCCGGGAAGACGAGTTCCAACAAGTACTCGGCTCGCGACTTCCCCGTGCCTTCTCGCAGGATGTCGATGTCGCTGTCAGGACAGTAGGTCTGCCGGAATCTGCTGGCCCATTCGCTGAGGCACGCCGCATCACTGGGGACGTCGAGCTCCCAAACCTCGCAGGTTGCGCCTGCGCCGAGCGTCAAGGACTCCCCTTGCTTCAAGTGATGAAGGTAGCCTGGCCCAACGAGCTGAGGAGTAGCAGGAGCTGCGGCGACCACGACGGTCGCATCAGGTGTGGACTCGGGGTTCATCGACATCGCAGTTCAAATTGGCTCGAACCCAGGCAACGAGGGTAGCAACTCGCGCCCGAAAAGTAGCTTGTCATCGACACCGGGCTCCAACTCAAGCACAACATGACGGTCGCTCTGCAGTTCGCCTGGCGGCGCTGATGTCGTCGTCACAATGAACTGAATCGGCGTACCGTCTGCACCGGCCAACTGCTCTGCCGCCTCCGCGGCAGCCATGAAGAACTCGCGGTACAGCAGTTCGCTCATGTCGGCCTCCCGGGGACAGTCGTGGACCAGGAATCCGGGGTGGTGACTCTCAGCAGAAGTCGCTGAGTCGATGAGGCAGACGACATCACCCAGGAGGACCTCCAATACCTGATAGGCCTCGCCACCCTTCGCCACCCCAAACGGCCGGTACTCATCGCCTGGTAGGAATCGCGCGTGGCTTGGCGACCCGAGCATGCGCTCGCCAACCGTTCGAGTCAGGGCCTTCAAGTCGTCGGAGCGTTTGGACTGCTGTGACTTACGCGCTTCAAGCCCGACCTTCAGGCTTTCCAGTTCCTTCTTGCTAGCGGCGAGCTTATCGCGTGCCCGAACAAGTTCCGCGCTATCCGTGCCCTTGTCGCGCCGTTCCTGTCTGAGCTTCAGCGCATCCCAGGACTGCTTCAACGTCGCCCGCGAGGCCTCGCTGGTGGCGATGCGCATGCGCAAGCGCCGAACCTCGGCACGATGGTCCAAGAGCTGCTGCGCCTGGGGCTGAATGCGGGCCTCTGCCGTCTCCAACGCCTCCTCGCAGATTTTCAGTTGGGCCGCGAGGTTCGACGCGTTCTGCTTGACCTCGCGTTCGTCCCGAATCAGGTTGAGTTCCGGCCTCGTGCGCCGCATCAGCACGTGCTCGCATGCCGATATCTCGATGCCGCCGATGTCACAACGCCCGGTTGGGTTTTGCAGCGTCTCGCGCAGCTTGATGAACCTCTCCAGTTCCGGTTGGTTCTGAGTGACTCGCGATTGGGCGATACCGACCTCAGCTTTCTCTACCTCGAGCTCGTGCTCCAGTTCCTTGAGCCGACGGAGGGCATCTAGGACGCGTTCTTCAGCCGCGTCAGACTGCTTCTCGAGTTCGGATTCCTGCGCCAAGGCAGCGGCCGTCGCCTCAGCAACACGCGACTCAATAGACTCTCCAGCGGTGTCTTGGAAGACGGGCTCGTCTTCGCCGGCCTTGACGCGCGATCGCATCTCGCGCAGCGCGCCACTCAGCATCAGCTCCGGCTCACGCTCCAGGTCTGGCAGCCTGGCTTCAGTTCGGTCGACCTCGACCTGCTTGACTTCGGCGGCACGAATCAGTTCATCCATCGCGGCATCGAGCAAGCTGAGGACAACACTGACAAAAACAGGCGGGTCCCGGCGAGAACGTGTGAAGCCTAGGCCCTCGCCGTCGCGCCAGTTGTAGAAGCCGTCAAAGCGCCTGCGCTGGTCTCGAATGCACCACGCCAGCACGTGTCGCCATTTCAAAGGTTGGTTGGTGCCCGGCAACGACGGCGACGCCAGTCGCCCAACTGAAAACTCCTCCAACGCGGCGAGGTACGCCTGGAACTGATTGACTACCCCTGGAGCGAGCAACGCGTCCAAGGTGTCCACCGCCGCAGCGAGCGAGTGGCCATAAGCCCCATAAGGCCTGAAGACCACCCAGGTCACGCCGTCCACGTGCACCTTGGCCGCAACACCCCCCTTCGGGAACCCGCTTACGGCCTTTTCGCGCAAGGCACCGATGGCGGGCGCGTCGTCACCTAATGCATGGCGAAGCAGAAGACACAGCGACGTCTTCCCGACCCCATGCCCAGCGCTACGCAAACTGGAGCCGGCCTGCGTACCGGACTCCTTGGCCCAAACAATGTTCAGGCCCTGCTGAAGCTTGATGGTGCGCGTCAGCACCAGCGGCTCGCGCGATTCCAAAAGCCAGACAATCTCAACCCACAACCTGGGGGATGACCGAATGCGCGGAAATGCCTCGAGCCACTGTGCCATGTCTTCTCCTCCCGTCAGCCCACGCCGCGATTCATTGGCAACTGCGGTTTGGACGTCACTTCGACCCCGGCTGCCTTTTGCAGTCGTCGGTTCTCGACCAGATGCAGCAAGCCCGCAACTTCTGCTTGGCCCGGTGTCTGCGCCACGTCGGTAGGGAGCGCGACGTCTGTCCGCCTGAAACGGGAAGCGGCGCTCACAACGCGTCGGGCAACCGCGCCGCAACCTTCCAAGCGTTCAACGATGGGTCTGATTCTGTCCAAGAGGCTTCGCGCTCTGACCAACTGGGCACTGTCGATATTGCTCGCCAGCAACCGGGCCTCCGACTCGTCGAGCTGGTCGCCCGCTTGAGCTGACCGAGCTACCAGGTTTTGCAATTCATCCACCGTGCAGCCATCGGCGGCCGACGTCAAGAGCGCAGCGACCAGACCCGCGAGCCATGCTTCGTCGTCGTTCCGAATCATGGCCTGCGCCGAGTACTGGGCAGCTTGTTGGAGGTTCGACGACTGTGGAAGCTCGCCCTGAGCCAGCCTGTCCCACGCTTCGAGAATCAGCCTTCGCGTCCGATACTCGCCGAAGCTTCGAATCTCGCTTTCCTTGAGTACGCGGAAGGTCTCGCTGGGATAGTCTTCGCCCATCACCTCCTTGGGGTCGAGGATGTAGCGAAGCTCATCGCGGGAGAGGCCGTAGAGGCGGGCGTAGTAGGCGTCGAGCTCGGCACGCAGTTGGGCGCGGCGCTCGGGGTTCCAGGCGAAGGGCAGGCCGCGTTCGGTGGCGGGGCGCTCGTCATATGCGGCTAGGTCGTCGGCCCAGGGCTTGAGGTCGTGCGCGGTGTACGTCAGTTCGAGTACGCGGGGGACGATGAAATCCAGGGCGGCGGGCGTGTAGCGATCAATCTCTGGCACCGGAAACTGCTTCACGTAGCCAAACGTCATATTCGTGCCGCCCAATTTTTGGCGAACAACATAGTCGAAAACGAGCGCGCCCAGCAAGCCAACGAGTGATGCGCATTGCGCTGGAGGCTTCTCCACAGCGATGAGTGGCATCGAATGGCCCACCGCGATGCGCGGCACCACTGAAGCGATGAAGCTACGCTCGTCGGTACTTCGAGCGATGTTTCGAAACCCAATCAACCACCGGGGACTGCGACGGTCAAGCCAGGCGTTGAGCAGCGTACGAAGCGCTGTTGAGAGCGTAGCAGCTTGCAACTCTTCGGTCAGGGCCGCAAGTTCATAGTCAGCTAGGCGCGCATTAGCGTTCTGCATCGCCCACTTCGGAAACTCGACAAGCGCCTTCTTGATAGTTAGGCCTTCGCCACGCAGAACTTCGCTCAGGCGCGGGAAGCGGGCCTTGAGCTGCAGTTCGGTGGACGCGACGTACGGCTGTGCTTGGGTGGCCGTCCACCCAGTGGCTGATGGGGGTGTGCCGGCAGCGCGATAGAACAGCTCACCGGTCACCCACTGCGCCAGCGCCAACAGCAGTCCGGCCAGCGCGCCATCCACGGCGTCTTGTAACCCGGCGTCCTGCGCGGCATGCAGGGCTAACCAGGCGCGCGACACGCGCGCAGGCACGTGGGCGATGCGGGCCAGCACTTCACGTTCATCCACCCAGTAGCGCGGCTGCACTGCAAAGGCAGGATCCGCCTTCTGAGCTTCACTGAGGTCGGCGGTTTCCACCTCGCCCGCCGCACCACTGGTGGCGTCCACGTAGGTCGCCCAGCGGTGATCGAACTGGTGCAGCATCTTTGCCTCATACAGCGGCAGATGCGGAGGCTGGCCGACGCCGGCCGCGGTATCGGCGAACAGGCCGCTGTCGCTGGACATGTGGAACATTGCTTGGAAGCTGATGCCCCACGGATTCATCTCCGGCTGGACCACATCGCCCGCTTCGTTGATGTCCGCCTCTTGAATGAGTACTCGCGCGGAGCGGTAGAGTTTCTTGGTCAGCTCGGCGTCGCGCTCGCTACGGAAGACCGGGCAGGTACGAGTATTCGGGTTGATGAGGGCGAACTCGGCGGAGGTCAGTTGAAACCGACGGCGCACATCGTGAATCTGTTCGGGCTGACGCGCGAAGAACACCAGATTCGCCGGGTCGGTAGTCGGGCTCCCCCCCAAAGTCAACAAGGCGAAGCGGAACGAGTGGTGCACCGAGGGGAACACGAACTCCTCGTTCTCCAGGCACAGCAGGCCGCGCAAATAGCCACCTACGGCCAAGCGCTCGAAGTACGCCTTGGTTGAGTCGTCCGTTGCAATGCCAGTCGGCACAATGAAGCCAGCTCGTCCACTCGGCGCGGTGGCCTGCAAGAAGGCTTCGGCAAACAGCGCGTAGGTATTCACATCACCTACGCCAGAGAGCGGGTAGCGCCGCCCATCGTGCGCATAGAGGCTGGCTGCCTCGGCGCCGCGCCGAGCCGCGATGAACCCGGCGTACAGCGCCATCTCGGCCCGGTTAGGCGGCGTCAGACCTTCGGTGCGTTCCAGGTCTGGGTTCACGCTGTGCAGCAACACACCTTCGCGCAGCCACTCGATGCGCTGGGCTCGCTCAGCCTTGTGTTTCGCCTCGGCCACCAAGGGGCTGCGGGTGGCAAAGAACTCTTCTTCCTGCAGCTTGATGCGCTCCCAGGGCGGGTTACCCAACATCACGCTGAAGCCACCCTGCGCCGCCACCTGAGGAAACGCCAGCCACCAGTGGAAGACTCTGTGCTGCCGGCACAGCGCCTGGGCTGCACTCTCGACATTGGAGTTGGCAGGCTGGTCGCTCAGCACACTCCAAAGATAGCCCGACAGGGGAACGGTCGCCGTGGTATCCACCAGCTTGGGGGCCAGGAAGGCCGCCACGTAGGTGTCTGCCAGTCGGGCGAAGGTGCTGCTGTGCGCGGCGGCGTCGGCGGCCTGCCAGGCCTGGCGCTTGGCAGCGAGGTGTTCGGGCGTGTCGTCGTCCAACGTGTCGGCCGACACCACCTGCGCTGCGAAACGGGCCGGTGTCACCCAGTCGCCGGACGCAATGCTCTTCCAACTCTTCAAATCAGCCTTGTTCTGTTTCTTCAATGCACTGGCCACTGCCTTGTCGTCGCCCGACAGAGCGGTGTAGGCCTCATCGGGGATACCGTGTTCCAACACCTTCGGGTCCAGCACGCCCAGCAATGCGTCACCCACGCGCAGGTGGTGGTCCACGAAGCTCAAAGGCCGGTCAGGCGAGTACGCCTCTAGCCATAGGGCGGTCTTTGCCAACTGGATGGCCATGGGGTTCTTGTCCACGCCGTAGATGCAGCGGCTGACCACGTCGCGCAGCGCGTGGCGGTAGTCGGCGGGGGTGGGAGCGCCGCCTTCGCGTTCAGCGGCAGCGCGGTGCAGCGCCACTTCGTCAGCCAGCCGGCGCGCGGCCGACAGCAGGAAGTGACCACTGCCGCAGGCCGGGTCGCAGACGGTGAGCGACAGCAGGGCATCCACCGGACGTTCCGGGTTGGCCTTGACGGTCTGAGTGATAACCGGCTCCAGAGCGCTCTTGATGAGCTCCTGCACCAGGCTGTCGGGTGTGTAGTAGCTGCCGGTGAGCTTGCGGGTGTTGCCCTTGGTGGATGCGTCTGTCTCGTCGTCACCGACGAAGGCCAGGCGAGCGCTCGCTAGGTGGCTGAGGCCTTGCAGGTCCGGCACCAGTTCCAACAGGCTTTCATAGACGCTGCCCAGTTCCTCGGGGCCCATGTCGCGGTAGTTGACGCGCGAGAGGCCGCCGTCTGCGCGGAACCAGCCAAGCTGGAATACGGCGGAAAGCAGGTGGCGGTTCTCCAGTTCGGCGGTGTCCAGGTATGGACACTGGTCGGCTTCAAACAGACCACCCAACGCGGGTAGTCCCAGCGCGGGCTCACCGCGAGCCAGCGCTCCAAACGTGATGGTCAGCGCCTGCCAAAGGTCGGCATGGCGGTCGTGTTGGCTACGGCGAACGGCCCGCTCGCGCAGCCAGGTGAGCGAGTAGCCGGACAGGTAGCGGGCTTTCGACTCGGCTGTCGAATCGGGCGCAAAGACTAGGCGCTCGCCAGTGGTGCGGTCACGTCGGTCCTCTACGGTGGCAAGAAAGATGAAGCGGTAGACCAGCTGGAGCAGTTCCTCGAAGAAGGCTTGGCGGTCGTAGCCACTGTCTGACGACTGCAGTGCAGCGCGCAGTGCCCCGTTGGCTGGGTGCGAGACGAAGCCGGTGCCCAGTGCCCGCAGGGCCTCGGCCACCTGGTAGCGCAGCTTGCCGCGCACGGTGACGCCGGCCAGTTCGCCGGCGGCGCGCCAGCGTTCCCAGGGGCAATCGGCGGGTGACGTATCAGCACTGCCAGATGCGCTGGAGAAACGGGTGGCGTGGGCCAGTAGCCAGAAGGCGCTGAAGTCGGCCAGCAGCTCTTCGGTGAAGAGTGCCTCGAGGTCAACCTCGATGTAGGCAGGCCGGGTCAGGCTCGCGTTGTCGCGCAGGATGCGCAGCGTGAGGCCATTGCTTACGATGGCCCAGAGTGAGGTATCGGTGGCATTCAGCGCTTCTTGCGCCAGCATGAAGGGGCTGCGTTTGCGCGTCTTGTCGGTGTCCGGATTCAATTCCCCGAATCGTTCGGCGGCAGAGTCCAGCGGTTGGTCGAAGCCCGCGAACACCAGGGGAACGTGGCCGCTGTTGCCGGCATGGCCGATGGCGTACTGGTGGTCGCCGTGCTTGATGACCGGGCAGCGCGCCGCATCGTGGAAGTGCAACACGTCGCGCAGAAGCGGCAACAGCCACTCTCGTACGGTCACGTCATGGACCCGTACGTCTTGTCGCCGGCGAAGGGCCTGAAAGTCCTGCCAGAGGTTGAGTGCAATCTTGAAGTCGCGCGCGATTTCGTCGCGCAGCTTCAGCCCCTTGGCAATGCGGTATTGAGTCTCGGTCTGTTCGCTGCCCTTGGGGTCAGCAAGCAGGGTCAGGCGGGTGAGCTCGTCGGCCGGGAGCAGTCCGCCTTCGATTCGGATAGCGCGGTAGGCGAGTTGATGAGTGATTCGCTTGGCCATGGTGTCAGGCTCCCATGACTGAGTTGCCACCCGAGGCACCCGCATCGGGCAACAGCACGTACAGACCCATCACATCCACCGGTAGACTGGCGGTGACCTGGTAGCTTCCGCGACCTTCGGCTGCCTCGCGTACGCGGCGGTGGTCCAACAGGAGGGATTGGGCACGAGCCTTGGCGATGGCTTCGAGCTGAGGCTGCCAAGACGGCAATGCGTCGAGCGCGGTTTGCAATTGACGGTCACGCAGCGGCGCGGGCAAGTTACGGGTTGCCTCGGCGCCCAACAGAGTACGGGTCTGGTCAGAGGGCAGTTCGGAGAAAGGTTCCGAGCCACTTGCAGCGACGGCCACTGCCTCTTCGCACATCAAGAGTCGTGTGTTCGCGCCATGAGTGACCGTGAGTTGGTGGCGAATGCGTAGCAGCAGCACCGTGGTCTTGAGCGACACCTTCGCGACGAACGCAACGCCGGCGCGGGCAACCAGAGGGTCATCGGCGTTGATGGGCGAGACGTCCAGCGCTTGCTCCAGCAACGTATCAGCCAACACGGCCACCAGGGGGTGAGTGCGGTGCACGAAGGCAGTGCCCTGACCGGCGGGTTGGTGAAAATCGATGCGCAGCGTGCCGGTCAAGCCTTCTGCGGCCAGGCGTTCACGAACGGATGCTGGCAGGTGTTCGGTGAGCAGCTTGAAGTGCTGCTTCACGGACTGAAGTGGTGCCCCGAGTTGGGCGGCAGCGCGACTGACGAAACGCTCGACCTCGGCTTCACCTCCCAGCACGGCGGTGGACTTGCGCCATTCGGGCAGCACGTCCTCGGGCTTCAGCCTGCGCTGGGCGAAGATGGAGCGGTTCTGTTTGGCCTTCTCTTTGGCGCTCTGCCAGGCGAGGTCAATTTCCTTGGCGGGTTCACCCCATAGGTCGAGTTCGGGTTGATAGGAAGTCGCTGCGCCCTTGCGCAGCAGCACTGCGTTCATCAACGCCTGAGTCAGTTTGCCTTCATTGTCCGGCATCGGCACAAGGACACCCAGTTCCTTGCGGATGCTTTCGGCCTTACGAAGGATGACGTGCAGCACCGCGCCATCGACCGGGTTGTCTTCGCCATACAGCATGGTGCTGCGCACCTCGCGAGCCTTCTGGCCGAAGCGGTCCACGCGCCCTTCACGTTGCTCGTGCCGGGTCGGATTCCAGCTGAGGTCGTAGTGGACGACGGCGGTGAACAGGCCTTGCAGGTTGATGCCCTCGGAGAGGCAATCGGTGGCGACAAGTACACGGCATTCGCTCTCGCCCAGTTGCTCGACGGCTGCTTCGCGCTCATCCGGTGTGAGCTCACCTGTGACCGCCTTGACGGTCGCCGACTTGAACTTCTCCTGCAACGCCGACGCTAGGTAGTGCGCCGTGGCGATGTAGCGGCAGAAGACCACGGGCTGGAAGCCGTCCTTCAGCAGCAACGCCAAATGCTCCTGCAGCTTGGCGAACTTGGGGTCGTTCTGTTGGCCGGCCAGCGCGGCGGCGCTGGCCGTGAGCGCCTGCAGCCGTTGCCCATCTTCGGTCTGCGCCCCGGGCTCAATGTCGTCGGTGGAAAGCGCGTCGTCTGTTCCGTCGAGCACTCGGTCGCTGGCCTGGGCTTCGAATTCTTCGAGCGAGACGGCGTCATCTGCCGCCGCTTCACCGAGTGCACCCACCAGGCGGGTTCGCAACGCATTGACTGCTGCAGCTGGCGACGAGGAAATGCAGCGCAACAGTGCCAGCGCCGCCCACCAATTCATGCGCTGCTCGCGCAGCCCCTGCCCCTCGGAACGCTCGACGAGTTCTCGGGCATACACCAGCACATCGTTGAAGAGCTGACCCCACGCACCAGTGAGCTTGTAAGTTAGCTCAGCCGTGCGCCGGTCGGGGAACATGGAGGTGTCTTGCCATTCGGCGATGTCGGGCCGACGACGCTGGACGAAGTGCCGTGACAGGTCTTCGCGCAGGTCGCTGCGCTGGCCAACGGGCAGGTCCTTGAGCTGCGTGAAGTCGGGGCGTAGCAGGCCGAGAAGGTTGAAGAAGGCCTCCTCATCGCCGCTGTGCGGCGTGGCGGTCAGCAGCAGCAAGTGTCGCTCGGGCTGCGCTGCTAGACCCTTGAGCAATTGGTAGCGCTGCTGTCGACCCTGACTGCCCTGGGTGCAAGTGTGCGCTTCGTCAACGATGACGAACTCGGGACAGGAGCGCTGAAAAGCTTCCCGGCGGCGCTCGGACTTGATGTAGTCCAGGCTGACGACGGTGAATGGGTGGGCATGGAACAGCGAGGTGCCGGGCGGGAGATCTCGCTCCAATCGGTCAGCCGAGTTGGACCGGACCACCGCTGCTTGGATGTGGAAGCGCTCGGAGAGCTCGCGCTGCCACTGCTCGCACAGGTGCGGCGGGCAGAGCACCGTCATGCGCTGGATTTCGCCTCGGTCGAGCAACTCGCGGGCGATAAGGGCGCCTTCGATGGTCTTGCCGACACCCACGTCGTCGGCTACCAGCAGACGCACCGTGGGCTGCTTGAGCGCCATCAGCAATGGCACGAGCTGGTAAGCGCGGGGCTCCACAGCTATGTTGCCAAAGCTGCGGAACGGGCCCGCGCCGCTGCGCAGCTTGAGCTGTAGTGCGTCCAGCAGCAATTGGCTGGCCGCGTGGTTGCGCGCTTGCGTGACGTTCGGCCAGGGGAAAGTGGCCGGCTGCACGGGCTGCCGCTCGAGCGGCAGGTAGATGAGCGTCTCGTCTCGCTCACCGCCACCCAAAGGGCGCAAGCGCAGCGTCTCGGTGTTTGACTCGGGCAGAACTATCCACTCACGGCCACGGGCCGCAACGAGGCTGCCCGGAAGGAATTCCGGCGTAGGAGCGTTCATGTCGATCAGGGCTTGCCGGGACCGAAGAGGTCGGCGTTGTTCTCGAAGATATCGGGCCAGCGAGACACTTCCTTGGGGAAGCGCACTACCAGGACACCGAGCTCGTCGAGTGCGCGGTCGATGGTGGAATCCTTGGCGCTTTGGGCCTCGGCTTCGTGGTGCGGGCCGTCGATGAAGACGGCCAGGTTCAGTTCGTCGTAGAAAAAGTCGGCGCAAGCCTTGGCGCCGGCGATGGTGTGCTGGCCACGGTCAGGTTTGCGGTAGCCGTGCTCGTTCACATGGTCCAGCCAGGCCTGTTCGAGCGAGCTGCCCGCGGTGCGCGCAAGCTGGGCGTCGTGCTCGTGGGGGGCGCGCCCCTGCGTGCCTTGGTGGGCATGTGCCTGCGTCAGGCGGCACAGAATGTCGAGCAGCAGTCCGCCGGCGTCCTTGTCCTTGCGGTCGATGAGCGCGTGGTCGGGCTGGTTGTAGTACGACAGTAGGCAGCGGTAGCAGCCGGCCTCGCACAAAGGCTTGCCGTCGTGGTCGAGTTCTTCGGTCAGCGTCTTGCGAGACCAAGGCTGACCAGCCGGCGACGCCAGGAAATGCAGGACCTCCAAGGCCTTCGCGGCAACGGCTGACAGGGCATCCGGCTCGGTGGCCAGACGGGTCAACACGCCGGCGCCGCCTTCGGCCGCCTCGAACAGTAGGATGGATTGGCGGTTGTCGCGCGTGGGCAGCGGTTCGGCCATCAGCTCACTCTCTTCGAGCTGGTAAACCGCCTCAATGCCACGCTTGAGCGCGTACTGCAGGGTGGTCAGCGTTTCGGCCGCGAGTTCGCCCAGGCGGTAGTGCGGGCGCACGATGAGGATGTTCCGCCGGTCTTCGACGTAGGGAACGATGCGCTGCGGCGGTGTCTTGTCCGGCGGCGCCTCGCTCTCGGCTTCCTTCTCACCATTGCCGTCGTCAACACCGCCCACCCAATGGCCGGTCACCGGGTTCATCATGAAGCCCTGAATGGCCTTTTCTTTGCGGCGGCGCCAACCGAAATTCATGCGCCAGACGGTTGCGGCGGGGCCGTACTGCATTTCGAGCAGCGGCCCCTGGTCGTCCTCGACCACTGTGGTGACCATCTGCAGCTTGCCTTCGGCCTGGGCGAACTGCAGCGTGGTCTGCATCTCATAGCCCTGGCGCACCCGCTCTTCCTCGTTCGCAGTGATGCGCTCAGCGCGTTTGGTCGAGACGTTCTCGATGCGGTAGAGGTTCTTGATTTCCTGCGCTCCGGACAGCGAGGCTCCGCAGGAAACGCAGCGATCGGCGTCGCGCTGCGAGCGGAAGTGGCCGTAGCCGCATGCCGGGCACAGGCGGGCAATCTCAGTGGGCAGCCTGGCGCCTTCGCTGACTTGGTCCTGGCCCGTGATGGTCAGCAGGGCCTTGGTGACGCGGTACTGGCTGCCCTCGTGGTAGATAAGGCTATAGGGGCCGAACTCTCCCAGCGCCAGGAAGCGCGGGCGCGACAGGAAGCTCTCGCGACCGATGGAGCCGCGGCGTGCAGGCAGATAGGCCAGCAGCGGCAGGCGTGGGAAGTTGTAGCCCGGCAAAAAGCCTTGGCTGGCTAGGTAGCGGTAGGTGTAGAAGTCGCTGTTGAATGCGCTGTCGCCGGCCAGCAGCAAGTCACGCTGTTTGCGAGCCTCGTTGTGGCGCTGCTGGGCTTCGCGGCGCTCACGCTCGCTGGCGGCCGGGTTGTTCTCTATCTTGAAGTTCAGCTCGATGGCCTGCGCAGTGGCGCGATACAGGTCACGCCAGCGTTGCAGGGCACCGTCGAACTCGTGGTACGCCCGCTGGAACACCGCCTCGGCCCACTGGTCCGTGTACCAGGGGGCGTTCTTTGGCGTTAGCTCGGTGACCAACATGCTCAGAACCTTCAGGCCACGTTGGTGTGCGCGCTTCTTGGCTTCCGGCTTGTCGAGTTCCGTGGCCATCTCTTCGGTCACCGGCAGCGCCTCCGGCAGGTTCATGTCCAGCAGGTCGCGCACGCTGTTGCCTAGGCGCTTGCCGGTCTCTGCCAGCCAGATGGCATGCATGTGGCTCTTGACCAATTCCAGGTTGGCCAAGTCGAGCGTGGGCGCATTCACTTGCCCGTGCACCATGCGCACAGGGTCGCGGAAATAGTACTGGTCGTGAGGCGACTGGCTCGCGCAATACGTGATGACCAGCGCCGGCTGACCCGCACGCCCGGCGCGGCCGCTGCGCTGGGCGTAGTTGGCCGGGGTGGGCGGCACGTTGCGCATGTAGACGGTGTTCAGTGACGAGATATCGACGCCGAGTTCCATCGTGGGTGAGCAGAACAGGACTGGCAGCCATTCGAGCTCAATCCCGTTCTTGCTGCGCCATTCCGCGCGGTCCTTGTCAGTGAAGCGGAAGCGTGCCTCGCGTTCGAGCCGGTCTTCTTGTTCCACCTGTGCCGTATGCTCGCGGGCCTCGAAGTCGAACAGCTGATGAACGGGGCTGTCTAACAGCCCGGCGATGTTCAGGTAGAGGCTGCGGAAGAAGGCGTTGTCTTCGGCCTGGCGCGTGCTCTCGCCGGAGCCAACCTCCCACTGCAACGCGGTGCCGTTGAGCTGCCAGCCCGTCATGCCGAAGTCTGTCTCCTCGCGCTTGACCATGCCGTAGGACTCGGCGGCCGTCAGCAGTGCTTGGATGACATCGGGGTAGGTCTGGTCGTTGATGTACTTGTAGTACGGGTTGCCGCCGCCCCATGTGCTGCCTTGCCGCAGCAGCTTGCCCAGGCGCGAGCGGCTGGAGCCAATGATCAGGAAATCTTCGACCTGTAAGCGACGACCACGGCGGTCGGTTTCCTCACGCGGGCGCGAGGTGACGAACCAGCGGGACGCCACCGGGCGCTCGTCTTCGGTGAAGCCCCAGGGCTCGCACAGGTTGGCGTAGCTCTGGGTGCGGAGCTGTTCGAGTTCAGTGCGGTCGAGGTAGCGCGTAGCGATGCACAGGCCCTGGCGCATGAAGTCGAACAGTGCTCGCAGAACTGTTGCTCGCTCCGCCGGATTGGCCGCTTGCAGGATCTGGGGGGCTTCGGCCCACTCTGTGGCGTCTGCCGCCAGATCGTCGATGTCTTGGTAGCCGATGCGGACCAGGCCGAGCTGTTCGAGGTTTGGGTTATTGAAGCGCCAGCCGCGCCGCAGGTCGAAGTAGCTTCGATAGCCGAGGATGCCGCGCATGGCCTCCTGCACCTGCCGCCGTGTGTTGCCTTTGACCTCGGGTTGCTGCATGTACTCGGCCCGCACTGACGGGTCGTCGCGGTGAAACCCGAGCGCCTCGAAGATGGCGTTGGCAACCTCACGCTCCGACAGCGCGCTACCGCCCGCCTTGCGCACAGCCGACAGCAGCGCCGACCGCGTCAGCAGCACCTGCAGGAAGTCGTTGAAGTGCCCCGCCTGCAGCGCGGCGTCTTGCCGGTTGTCGGAGAAGCCAAGGACCTTCTTGGCGTCCGCGGACAGCTGCTGGTCTTGCTCGTACAGGTAGCGCAGGGCCGACAGCGTGAGCATCGTCGTTGCAGAACTGCGGCCCTCGCCAGACAACGAGGTCAGGCGCAGCGCGTCCTTGCCCGACGTCGTATGCGACACCCCGCAAGCCAGGCAGAAGCGGAAAGCGCCCGGGATAAACCACGCGGGCAGACCGCTGTCGGTACTGACCACGCCATCCGGCCGCACCTTGAGCGCCTGGGGGACGAACTTGCGCTGGCCGGATTTGATGCGCCACTCGCCGTCGGCACGCTCCTCGAGCCATGACTCTGGATAGCGCTCCAGGGATTCCGGGTCCCAGAGGCCTCGGCCGTCGGGCATCAGGAAGCCGAACTTGACCTGCTCGTCGTCATGTTGCCGCTCTTCGATACTGCGAACGTTGAAGGTCCGGCCTTCATGACCGTCCGTGTCCCAGACCGGGATGTACTCCTGCCCGCAGTCGCGGCAGAAATGCACGTGGTAGTAGCGACGCTGACGCTCATCGTCGCCGGAGACAAACTGCTGACCATCGAGCGTGATGGCACGATGCCCTGGCGCTTGGAGCGTCGTGTAGACCTTGCCACCGCCGGCGATGAACTGGTGGAGCTTGAACGCGAACAAGCTTTTTCCCGCGCCATCAGTGACGGCGTAGGCACGTAGCATGAACTGTTGCAGGTAGGCAAGACAGCTGCCGATGGGCTCGCCAGAGGCTTCGTGGAGCAGCTTCGCGGCGTCCGCCAGAGTGCGAGGGCGAGCGCGCCTCGGCTTGTCGTCTTCGTAGGTCAGGCCCAGCGTCAGCTCGACCCAAACCGACATCGGGTGTGCGGCCAAGGCGTCGAAGTTGAGGTCAGTCGGGACACCTGCCCGAATGGCCGGTCCAAGACTGCCGCGGACGGAAGCTAGTGTCTGACTCTCCGGCGTTGTGCGCCGCAGAGTTTCGGTGATGACGTTGCGGTCGGCGATGGACGTGCCGAACAGCCGGCGCGCCACCTTGGCGACGACGGCATTGCGCTCCATCTGACTGCCCTCGGACGCCATGGTGGCCGAAGTGCCGATGCAGATGAGCTCGTCGGCGAGCGCTTCGCGCACGCGGCGAACCAGCAGCGCAACGTCAGCGCCTTGGCGACCGCGGTAGGTGTGCAGTTCGTCGAGGACCAGGAAACGCAGGCCCCTGGCGTTGCGCATCACCGCCTTGTCGATGTCATTCTGCCGGGTCATCAGCAGTTCGAGCATCATGAAATTGGTCAGAAGGATGTCCGGCGGCTTGGCCGCCATAGCCTGACGTTCCTCGTCAGATTCCTGCCCGGTGTAGCGGCCAAAGCTCACGGCGCGTGTGGCGGGGTCCGACCCGAGAAACTTCTTCAGCTCCTCGAGCTGCGAGTTGGCCAGCGCGTTCATCGGATAGATGACGATGGCGCGCGTCCGCGGCATCGGGTCCGCCTTCTTCGCCTTTAGGCAGGCGTCGACGACCGGAATGAAATAGCAGAGCGACTTGCCGGAGCCGGTGCCGGTGGTCAGCACATAGCTCTCGCCGGCCAACGCCAGGCTGACGGCCTCTGCCTGGTGCTTGTGCAGGGGCAGCGCGACGCCTGCGGAACTTGCCGACTTACCCAACCGGAAGATGTCAGAGCACTCTGGGCTCAGTTGCCCGGCATGAACGAGCTCTTCCACCGTCCCGCCTTGACGGTAGTTCGGGTTGATTTGTATCAGCGGCTCAGGCCAATAGCGCTGGCTGTCGTATTCGCGGTCGACAAATTCCCGGATGTCGTCTGCTTTGATGCGCGTGAAGCTACGGGTGAACTGTTCGTACTCGCTGACCAGGTTCTCGCGAAATTTAAAAACGTCCACCTTTTCTCCTCCGGTAGTTTGGTCAGCTTTTCTTGGGCTGCTTCTTGATATCTGCGCTGACTCCGAGGCGGGAGCAATGCTCGTAGACGAGCACCTCGATGAGATTGGCTACGGTTCGATGCTCACGTTCTGCCGCCAGTCGGAGCAACTCCTTCAGTTCTGGTGTCACGCGGAGGTTGAGAGTTGCCGTTTTTTGAGCCATACGTTCCACCTACATTGCGCTGCGATGACAATGTAACGCACTCTTCGGGGTATTTCAAAATGTAAATCGAACAACATGCTCTGCCGCCGTTGAGGCTTGGCTTTGCTGGTTCCACATCTGCGCGCGACCCTATGAGATGGCCGCGACGCCGCTAGCACTTACAACGCAGGGTGCGGCGACCGACCCGCCTTCGCTCGAGGTAGTCCTCGCGTGGCAAAAGGCTCGGGCCCGCCTGCCAGCGATCTCGTTATGCAAGTGAGAAAGTTAGTCGTTCGCCAAGAACATCGGCGCTCCAAGTAGCCCGAGATCACTGCCTCGGCAGCCCTACTCCGCTATTTTCCGCCATGCCCCCAAGCGGCCAACTCAAATCTTTTGTCGCCCGCGAGCGAGGAGGCTCGGCCCCTGCTGGACACAGAAAAGCTCCACTCCGGTGCCGTGCTCCAGGAGTCCGACGCCCCGAGGCAGATGCCCGCGCCAGGGATAAAGCCCCTCGCCGAACTCAGATAGCAGTTCATAGCACCTGGAATGCGCCAGATCGTTCGAAAGAGTGTCGAAATCTTCGAACCGTTCCGCCCACTCGCGCGTCTGAGCAAGATCTCTGCGAAGACAATGGAGCGCAAAGTTTGCCCACGTCGATTGGTCCACAACGCGATTTTCGCCCGGCCAGGTCATCGTTGATGTCCCGGCAAGTGGTGTAAGTCTTCTTTCACTCGCTGCGCGGCAAGGCGCGTAGGGCGTAGCCCGAAGCG